>DASPJG010000291.1:0-8163 GCA_035628755.1 Pyrinomonadaceae bacterium | reverse complement strand
CTGGCGGGCGAGTTGACGTTGCGAGCCTGCGCCCTCGTCGTACGCTCGCACGATCTTGGCGCAGAGGTCAGGAGAGTAGGCTTTCATGTTGTGAATCTACTCTCTTCGAGTTTTACAGCCAACTGAAAACCGCTCTAATGTGCGTGGAATTAACGTCTGCTGCACAGGCAGCGAAGGAGGGCGGACTTCACTATCCTGTGATAGTGAAGTCCGCCCTCTATCTCGTAAGGATATGCCGGGTGTTGCGGGAATTAAACGGCGACGCCGGCGGACGCAGAGCATGATGATGTCGGCGCGTCGTGCCGCCGCTTAGAGGGCGAAGAGTTGCGTCTCACGGATCAGGTATCGATTTAGGTTGTGTTGCAAAGATTATTTTCAAGCGCGAATGTTCTTCGAGCGCATATCGTTAAGCAGCGATCCCGAACAGGGGCGTGCAGTGCGACCTCAGCACCGTCGCCCTTTAGTCTCCGATTCGCTTTTTTCTCGCCAGCGTCCAGTTTTGATTTGAATTGCTATTCGGATCGTAGTTCGGATCGTTCGTCGCCTGTACGTTGCCAAGCTGGTCTGTCCAGATGTGCTCGTGATAACCGCTCACCTTTTCGTTATGCGGAGCGTTCGGGTTGTAAATTGATTCTTCTTCACGAATCATGTCTATCGCAGCTTCATGAGAGGTATATTCGCCCGATTGACTGGTCGGGGTATTGTCTGTCGAGTGCGGCGGCGTGCTGAGCGGCTGCAAATGCCAATCGGTTCGTAGTCGCTGTTCCTGACGGTCAATATACGCTTGATTGTTGGCCATAAATTGGCGGCTCTGCTTCCCATAGGCATCTAACCGATCCCAGCCCGCTTGGATGGCGTCCCAACCTGCTTGCGTGTTTTGACGCGCTTGCCCGGCAAGCTGCTCCATGATTTGGGCGCAAAGCTGCTGCCACTGCGGGTTGAAGCGAACCGAAGCAGCGATCTGCAAAAACGCCTTTTTGCACGCATCGAGCCGGCCGTGCTCCGCCCGAAAACGGAACAACCGGGCCAAGCCCCAACTGTGTATCACTACGCCCGCGCCGTGCAGCGGCGGAACTTGGAAGTGACAACCGTAGAACTCCTCTTCGATGGCGCGACCCTGTTCCATATATTCAATTTTCGCCATCGCACCTTGATACAAATGGATTTGTTTGATCTCGGTCGCGTTGATCATTTGAACGAGATTCGGCACCGGATTAGCTTCGACGATTCTGAGTCCCTGACAATTGCCGCGATATTTCGGAATGATCAAACGTGCCAGCGCGTCAGTCCCGGACATCGGGGGCATGTGAACTATGCCTTCTTGGTTTTGTCCGGGCTGATAGTGGCCGTTGTTAGGTTCAGCCCAGATGAATTGTTCGGAAGGTAAAAACTCGAACATCTCAAGCCCATTCGGATTGAGGACGCGCCCGAAGGTCATCAGTGGAACGTGGAGTTGCTGGTAATTCCAGATGACTCTGCTTTCGGCTTGCCAACCCGACGGGTGCTGAAAAGTGTAAGCCACCATATCTTGGTGCTGCCGGTCAATAACGTTGTGTTGAGCGAAATCTTCCTGACCCAACGGATTTGCGTTCATTACCACTCCTTTGTTCGAAGCTGTTCAGCTTATAGAAGCTATACTGGTTCTGTTCCTGATGAGACGAATCGAGAGAACCTGAGGGAAGGATGATAGCTGAAAGACTATTCTTGTAACACTGCCACCCGCGCTATCCAAGCAATATCGTTGACTTCGTCTCATGTCTGATTTAGTCACCCCCCTTTTCGTATATTTGTTGACAGCCTGATCTGACAAGCGTATAAGCTAACAACTGCCTCCGAACGATAGCAGTCATTCATAAGTTTCCACCAACTTACCGCTTGTCAGGAGACCCTCATGAAAAAGAATAAACGTTCGATAATTCCAATTAGCCTGCTTATCGCTCTGGTAGCTGTGTTCATCACATACGCTTCGAGCAAGTTGGTATCCAATATCGAAGCGGGAGGGCAAAAGAAGGGCAGTGTTGGTAATACTAAGTACAGAGAGTTAAAACAAAACGCTTGGGGTAATGAGCCGGTCAAAATTGCCAAATTGCAGGTTGCCAAAGGAAAGACTCTTGAATTAGGGAAGAAAGTTTTGGCGGAAGACGATTGGTTGCGTGGCCTGACGATTAGCGTGACAAACGTCTCAGCTAAAAATATCGTTTATATAGATTTGGAGCTACACTTTCTCAGATCAAAAGCTACAGAGTTGAACGGTGAGTCTATCACGGCCTTCCCACTCTCAGCAGGAAATTCACTCGAAGGGGTACGCGTCGCAGGACAAAACAACACCGGTCACTCTCTAATATTTCAGCCCGGCGAAACTTTGGAAATGTCATTGTCAGATGAAGAATATTCGACTCTTCAGAGTCATCTCACTAAGACTAAGCATCCCGATAGCGTCAAAGATGTAGAAATAATCGTGCGTGAAGTTATCTTCGATGATACTACCCGGTGGAGCGCCGGAAGATTGTTTTTAAGGAATCCAGAGCAGCCCGACATGTGGCTCCCTATCCAGCAAACGAGAGATGTAAGAAGAGAATCGTCATCTCCGGCTTTTTTTCAAAAGGCTGCTTGGTCAAGCAGCCTTTCCTCTTTAATAGCGACCACGCCTCAAAACCAATGTGGTACGCCCTCACCTGGGTAGGCCGCGTTCTTATCGACACTGATAGAGAATGGAAGGCGGAGCAGAAGGTCTGTTCCAGCAGAGGTGCGAGGTTGAGTATCTTTGGGCAGTGTGAGCCGCTGACGACTCACTCGGCGGGCAAGTTCCGGTTGCCGTCGCTTTCGCCACCTCGGATGATCAAAGAAAGCTGTAGGCTTGGCACACGCTGCCAAAGTCTCAGATAGAACACTGTCTACTCTTGAGAGAGTGGCCGTCGTGCTTGAATAAGAACAGACCCGAGCGACGACCCTGACGAGCATTAGCGAGCAGATCCGCCACTGCGTCACGCCAGCATAGCTTGCGGGTAAGTTGAGGTCTGGCGGTCGAAGAAAGAACTCTTGATCGCCGACCGGGGAGAAGTTTTCCCTTGACTTGCCCCTTTCATAGAACACTACCACGGGCTTGTTTCAGCCTCACAATTCTCTATCTAACGTTCAAGTGTCAACAATCGGGGACACCCCTGTGCACAATAATGAACGCCGTCACGGTTAAGAGAAAAGCGCACTGTTAATTTGCGTTATTTTGTTCACATCCACAGTTGGTATAGAGATTGCTGCTCATATTCGACTCCAGTTCTAAGCATTCTGTGTAGGTGAGTTTTGATTGAGTCCGCCTATCGGGGCTCTACTATCGAACAAGATGGCGAACTGATTTAGTGCCCCGCTCCATTTCTGTATTGGCATTGTCTATCGCTTGCTGATGTTACGCAACGCCAGATACATTAGCTGGAACACCACCCCCGGCGGTTTCTGCTTAAAGTTACGCCTCACCAGACCTGTCGGCCTGAATATCTGCGGGCTACCCTAACCTCACAAGGAGATACTCCAATGACATTTTCCGTCCTCTCCAGCCTGCGCCGTGCGTTCGCCGTTGCGCTGTTGCTTGCGCTCTCATGTGCAATGATTCCGAATGCTTCCGCGCAGAACCGGCGCAAGCGAATCCATGTCAAGGGCGGCGCACCTGCCGTCTCCCAAGCCGCGACCCAAACGCCCAATTGGGTCTTCGCGTCTCCAATGCCCACCGCGCGCGAGGGACTGGCTGCTGTTGGCTTCAACAATAAACTCTACGCCCTCGGTGGTCGAAACGGAGGCGGCAACTTGAACACGCTGGAAGTCTTCAATCCGAGCACCAACTCGTGGACGACCGCAGCCCCGCTACCCACAGCGCGTCAGGGTCTGGCCGCTGTCACGCTCGACAATAAAATTTATGCCGTCGGCGGCTCGAATGGCGTCAGCCTGAACACGGTCGAGGTTTACGACCCGGCGACGAATACGTGGTCAACCGGCACTCCGATGCTGACGGCGCGCGCCTATCTCGCCGCCGCCGTGCTCGGCAATAAAATCTATGCCGTCGGGGGATCGAACGCGGACGGCGACTTGAACACCGTCGAGGTCTTCGACCCGGTAGCGAACGCCTGGTCGCCGGTTGCCCCGACGGCCATCGCGCGAAACGGTACAGCCGTCGTCGTGCTCAATAATAATCTCTACGCTATCGGCGGCGGCTCCAGTTCCAGCGAGACCTTCACGAACCGGGTGGAAGTTTATGACCCCACTCAGAACATATGGACGGAAGCGCCCGCGATGCTCACCGCGCGAGGCTTCTTAGCAGCCGCCGTCTTCCTCAACAACATCTATGCCTTCCACGGCAGAGGCGCATCTGTCTTCGGCGGCGGCTTCGGCCCTCTGGCGAGACTCGAAATCTATGATCCGGTGTCAAACTCATGGTCGCAGCCGAATCGAGAGCCGAGCGTGTTCCGCCAGAGGTTAGCCGCCTCCGCCCTCGACAACAAAATCTACGTTCTCGGCGGCACCAACGGAGCAGGCTTTCTCAACTCAATGGAGGTGTCTACACTGCCATCCAACCCCGGCGACGTACTCATCTCCGAGTTCCGCTTCAGCGGCGCGGGCGGCGCGCAGGATGAGTTCATCGAACTCTACAACAACACCGACGCGAGCATCTACGTCGGGTCCAACGATCACATAGGCGGCTGGAGACTTCGCACTGCGAATGGCGCGCTCGATCTCCTGATCCCGGACGGCCAGTTCATCCCCGCGCGCGGGCACTACTTGATCGCTAACTCAAACGGCTACTCGCTCGGCGGCTATCCGAACGACCAGCCTGGTTGCGCGGGCGGCAACTGCTCGACGCCAAACCTCAACTACGCCGCTGATATCCCCGAAACCGGCATTGGCCTTGCCCTATTCCGCAGCGGTGCCAGTCTCGCCCTTGAAGATCGTCTCGATGCGGTCGGCCCCGTCGGCGAGGCGAACGGACTCTATAAAGAGGGCAACGGAGTCCCGGCCATCTCAGGCGGCGCGGGCAACAACTACAGCTTTTACCGCTCTCTGTCGGCGGGCCGGCCTGCCGACAGCAACGCCAACGAATCGGACTTCATCCTCGTCTCGACGGGAAGCAGCCCCTCCGGCGCGCGGCTCGGCGCACCCGCGCCCGAAAACATCAACAGCCCTGTCCAGCGCAATGTCTCGATCAAAGCATCGCTTGTCGATCCATCATGTGCCGGGTTCGGCACAGCCGCGAGTGCATGCGCTCGCGTGCGTAGCGCGGCAGGCGCGAACCCGCAGAACGCGGCCTTCGGCACGCTCGCCATCCGCCGCAAGTTCACGAACATGACTGGAGCGAACGTCACGCGCCTGCGATTCCGCGTCGTGGACATCACGACAACGCCGGAACCGGGCGTGGCCGACCTGCGAGCCGTTGGTGGCACCGGGGGCTTCGACGCCACGCTTTCAAGCGGTGATACGGCGACCATCCAACGCCTGACGCTGGAACAGCCGCCCAACCAAACGAGCGGCGGCGGATTCAACTCCACGCTCTCAGCGAATACGGTCACGCTGGGGCAACCGCTATTCCCGAATGCGTCCATCAACGTCGAGTTCATACTCGGCGTGATGACTAACGGCAACTTCCGCTTCGCCGTCAACGTTGAGGCTCTGCCGTAAAACGGGATTCGCCCGCCTCATTAGTGGACGCAAGTGTATCGAAACAGTGAAGAGGTCGCCTAAGAACGTGGGCTTGGGCGGCCTCTTCGTATTCAGTTCACACACTCAATGGTGGCTACCGTGAAGGGCGTGCTCTAGAACTTTGGATTGTGCCGCCGGGAGTGCCTGCACCAAAGCCAACTCCAAAGGTTTTCCCGCCGAAGCGTAGGAAGCGTTGAATAATGTTATCGAAGCCGCCACCTGACATCAAGTTTGAAGCGCAACACTGACTAAGCTTCGTTGAAGCATTCGAGCGGTGTCCTGAACCCGAGTCGTTTCCGGGGCCGCGTGTTGAGTTTCCATGCGATGGCGTTACATTGGTGCTGTGTGAGTCCCGCCATGCTCGCGCCCTTCGGCAGGTACTGGCGGATGAGGCCGTTGGCGTTCTCGTTGCTGCCACGCTCCCACGAGTGATACGGTCGCGCCAAGTAGAAGGCCGCTCCCGTCAACCGCTCGATCCTCTGATAGTCGTGGAACTCCGTGCCGTTGTCGGTCGTCACTGTCTCGAACCTCCCGGCGTGCCTGCGCATGAGGCTCGTCGCCCTCCGGCTCAACGACCGAGCCGTCCGATCCTTGAGCTTGCCGATGAGTACCAGCCCGGTTTTGCGCTCAACGAGTGTCGCGACGCAGTCTTTGCTGGACGCGCCCGCCACGGTGTCGGCCTCCCGGTGGCCGAGATGGGGGCGGGACTCAACTTCCGGTGGCCGCTCTGAGATCAGACGCTTGCCGGCGAGTCTGCCGCGACTGTCGTAAGCGCCGTAGCGCTTGCGCCGCCGCTTACGCGCCCCTCGCAGGTGGGTGTCGAGTGTCCCGCCCTCACGCTTGTCCCGCCAGACGTGGCGGTAGATGGTTTCGTGGCTGATGGAAAGCCGCCCCAAGCGGGCGAGGTAACCGGCGACTTGCTCAGGACTCCACTGGCGGCAGAGCAACTCATTTATCAGCGCGAAGTCCTCTGCCGAGAAGCGTTGGTTGCGGCGCGAACGCGAGCGGCGACCGTTCGTGCGCTCTTGGGCAGTGAAGGCGCGGTAGCGACCATCGGCGCGGGTGCTATTGCGCAGGAGTTCGCGGCAGACCGTCGAGCGGTGGCGACCGAGTGCGCGTGCGATCTGTGACTGGTCGTAGCCTTGCCTTCTGAGCGCGGCGAGCATATATCTCTCCTCGGGGAGAGTTGGCGATACGTCATGACATAAGACCTCTTCGTGGTGGTTGAAGTCTTCGTCAGTATCGCCGCTCCTCCCACTTCAAGGAAGCGTGTTGCACTTAGTATATGAATCCGCGCTGCCCAACAAGCGATTGCACCTGACCGGGATGAGCATGCCTGTCATCGAGAACCTGCCCGTGGCACAGTTGCCTCCCGGTGGGTGAATCGCCGCGTTATGCCGCTGCGCTGAAAACAGAGCTGTGAAGTTAAGGTTAGTCGCAGAGCAAATGCAAAATGCAGGCGGCTCGTTCCAGCGATGAGCGAGCATAACAAGTCATTGGAGATGACCGCTGATAACGCGACCTTCATCCGCGAGACGCCGCCCTTATCATCCTTCGCAGCGGCATCTCAATTCAGGCGTTAGATTGCTTCTTTTTGGCAGAAAACTTTGACGGGCGGCGTTTCAACGACTGAAAGCCATATTTGATGTGGAGTGAAATTCAATTGAAACCCCATAGACTGATCTGCTGTTTAGTGGTCATAGCGGCGTACTGTATCTCCGGCTCTCTGTCCATTTGTGCGTCTCAGACGACGTCGCCAGCGGTGAACGTGAGACTGATTACTGACGAGCCGGAGGCAGTCCTTTCTATTCTCAGCAAGAGAAAAGACAACCGACAGATTAGCGAAGACGACTGGCGACGGTTGTTTCAAAGCGAAGGCTACGTGCGACTCAAACGACGCGAACTGGGAATGAAACGCCCTTTCGAGGATGCGGATTTTAAAACTTTTGTTCTTTCCGACAGCCTGCTGGAACGTGCACCCGCGCTGGCGGAAACGCTCAGAAGATGGAAAGAGGCTGACATGGTCGGCGCAGCGCGCCGGGCCTTGGCTTACCTGCCGAAAGGCGCTCGTATCAGCGCGAAAATTTACCCCGAAATCAAGCCGCGAGAGAACAGCTTCGTTTATGACATAGACACTGACCCGGCGATCTTCCTATATCTTGACCCGAAGCAGACGAAAGGGCAGTTCGAAAATCACGTGGCGCACGAAATGCACCACATCGGCTACGGCACAGCCTGCTCGGCCAAACAGACTTCGGGCGAGACATCCGGAGCGGAGAAAAACGCGCGAACGGTTCTAACGTGGCTCGGGGCCTTCGGTGAGGGTTTTGCGATGCTCGCGGCGGCTGGCGGCCCGGACGTCCATCCGCATGCCACGAGTCCGGCCGAAGAACGCGCGCGATGGGACAAAGAGGTGGGGAATTTTAACGGCGACCTGAAGAAGGTCGAACAGTTCTTCCTCGACGTTTTGGAAAGCCGCTT
>DASPJG010000290.1:0-6054 GCA_035628755.1 Pyrinomonadaceae bacterium | reverse complement strand
CAACATGAAGACGACGCCGAAGACCGGCAAGGTGGTGGCCGTCTTCCCGGTCGAAGACGACTCCGAGATCATGATCATCACGCAGCAGGCCAAGCTCATCCGCCTCGAAGCGAGCCACATTCGCAAGACGGGACGCGGCGCGCAGGGCGTCCGTCTCATCAAGTGCGACGGCGGCGACAAGGTGACGAGCGCGTCGCTGCTGGCTGCCGGGGGCGAAGAAGAAACAGTCGCGACCGCCGCCGAATAAGCCGATCTCACAAGCGACACGTAAAAGCTCCCGCTCACTCGTCGTGAGCGGGAGCTTTTATGTGTCAGGGTGTCGGCGCGTGCCGCCTACTGACCGGCCAGAATCAACTCCTGCATCTTGCGGCTGACGGGCTGCGAGCCGCCGCCGTAGTTGGACATGACGATGGCGGTGTAGCCGCTGTCGAGGAACATGTCGAGATTTGAACTGATCCCCGCGAAGCCGCCGCTGTGGCCGACGATGCGGTTTTTCGTGTCAACGCCGAAACCGTAGCCGTACTGTGGCGAGTTGAGTTCGGGCTTGGCCGAGAGCAACTGGCTGACGTACTCCGCGCCGACGAGCTTGTTGGCGCGCAAGGCCGCATCGAATTTCAACAGATCGCCGACCGTCGAATAGCCGCCGCCCGCCGGGCCGCCGCGAATGACGTGCTGGAAGACGTTGTTGCGATAGCGCGCCGTCCCGTCTTCACCATATTCCTTCTGGTAGCCGACGGCGAGGTTGGGCGTGACGAGGTCGAGTTCGTAGGCGTCGGTGTTCGTCATCCCGGCGGGCTTGTAGATGTTTTCGCGAACGTAATCGAAATAACTCTGCCCCGTCACCTTTTCGATCACCGCGCCGAGCACGAGCATCCCCGTGTTGCTGTAAGCCCATTTCGTTCCCGGCTCGAAGGCGAGCGTCTCGCCCTCGGCGAGCGTCATCATGTCGCTCACGGTGCGGAAGCGTGCGCGCGACGACTCCATGAACTTCCGGTTGAAGTAGCTGCCGAGGCCGGACGTGTGAGTCAGCAGGTGCTTGATCTTGATCTTCTGCGCCGCCTCTTTGTTCGGAAAGTCTGGCAGGAACTTTGCGAGCGGGTCTTCAAACGAGAGTTTGCCGCGCTCTGCGAGTTGCGCGATGGCGACCGCCGTAAACATCTTGTTCATCGAGCCGAGATTGAACTTCGTGTCAACGCGGTTCGCCACGTTGAAATCCTTGCTCGCCTCTCCGTAAGCCTTCTCGAAGAGAACCTTGCCGTCCTTCGCCAGCAGCACCGCGCCGGAGAACACGTCGGCCTCGGCCAACTTCCGCACATAGGCTTCGAGTTCGTGCGCGCGCTCCGCGTCCGTCAACTTCTTCGCGGCGCGCTCGCTGGCCGGGGCTTTCGGCGGGCGCATGCCGATGCCCGTGATGCGATGGGGCGCGTTTGGTTCGACCCTCACCATGAGAGCCAGCCAATCATCCGTCAGCTTCGCGCGCAAGAGCGCGGTCGCTTCCGTCGCGCTGCTGTCCTGAATTCCGCTAAACTCGACGCCGCGCGTGCGGTCGCGCATCTGTGCGATGAAATTCAGGTGCGCGTTCACCGGCATCTGAGCGAATTCGCCGCCGTAGTTCTCTTCTATAAACTTCTTCGTCGCCGCCGCGTCCGTCGTGTTGATGATCTTCACCAACTCGGCGACGCGCCGCGTGGCCGGGGTCTCCGGCGCGGTGCCGGCGGGCTGCGCCTGAGCGACGATAGACAGGCAGACGAATAATAGCGCGGCGCGTGCGGTTGCATTTATGAGGTCTGAAACTTTGCTCATCTCTTAATCATCCTCGCTTGTGTGGGGTTCGCGCTCGTGGCGCATCTGAATTCTCTTTCCCGCCGTGGGCGCGAGAGGCATACGTTGGCCACAGAGGCTTTAGCGTCGCCGTGTTGCGGGCGCATTTTGTCTCGGCAGCAGGCCGCTCAGCATCAGGTCGGCGATGTGCTCGGTCTTTTCCTTGATCTCTTCGCGCTCGCCGAGTTCGGTCGTGCTCAAGCTGTAGGGCAGGAGCGAGTTGGTGGCGTGGAGCAACGCAAACGCGGTCGAGAGCGCGTCGTTGACGTTGAAGACCCCGGCGCGCGCGCCCTCGTCCAGCACCTCGGCGAAGACGCGCGCCTCGTCTTCAAAATAACGGGCGCGACGCGCCAGCAACTTCGGGCGCAGTGCGGCCAGCAGGTCGTCCAAACTCTGCGTGTAGTGCTGCACGCTGTCGAAGCGAAAGAGCACGCGCGCCACCAGCATCAGGCGCAAACGAATCGCCACGTCGGCATCCGAGCGCGCAATCGCCCACAGCCGCTCCTTCAAACGCTCCACGATGCGGTCAACGTGCGACAGCGTGATCTCCTCCTTGCTCGCAAAGTGCAGGTAGATCGTGCCCTTGCCGATGCCGACTTCCTGCGCGATGTTGTCAATCGTCATCTTGCGGTAGCCGTAGCGCGCCAGCAGATGATCCGTGGCATCGAGAATCGCCTCGCGTACCTCTTCCCTCGTGATTGTGCCGACCATAATTTTCTGACCGCTGACCGGAATCGCCTTTCAGTCATAGTTACGACGAGAGGCATAAGTAGTTCCACACTTTTCAGCCGAGACCCGGCAGAGAGTGGCAGGGGAAGTTTTAAGTGAGAGGGCGGTCGGGCGCAGAAGGGTAAACGGAGGGGCAGCGGAGGAATCTCGCTGCCCCTTCGATTCACCGTGCCGGTTGCACGCGCCGGGCGGGCGGTTCAGTTGGAGGAGGAAGAGGCGACCGCGCTTTGGTATTTCGCGGCGAGGTCGTCCTGACAGGTGATGCAGATGTCCAACTCGCGCAGGCGGCCATCGTTGAGGCCGTAGATCAGGCCATGCACGGCCAACTCCTGACCGCGCTCCCACGCGCTCTGCACGATGGTCGTGCGGCTCACGTTCAAGACCTGCTCGATGACGTTCAACTCGCACAGTCTCTTGAAACGCTCCTCGTCGCCGGGTTCGGCGGCGAGCAAGGCGTCGTGCTCGTGCTTCACGTCCTGTATGTGCCGGAGCCAGTTGTCGATCAAGCCGTGCTTGCTGTTCATCAGCGCGGCTTTGACGCCGCCGCAGCCGTAGTGCCCGCAGACGATGATGTGCTTCACCTTCAGCACGTCCACGGCGTACTGGATCACGGACAGGCAGTTGAGGTCTGTGTGGACGACGACGTTCGCCACGTTGCGGTGAACGAACAACTCGCCCGGCAGGAGGCCGACGATTTCATTCGCCGGCACGCGGCTGTCAGAGCAGCCGATCCATAAATAGTCCGGCGTCTGCTGTTGCGAGAGACGATTGAAGAAATCGGGATCGCTCGCCGTTATTTTTTCAGCCCACGCACGGTTACGCTCTAGCAGGTCAGTTAAGTTTTTCATCTTTTGAAGCGGCGGGCGCGCCTTCGCCTTCGATCCAGACTTCGCCGCCCGCGAAGAACTCCTTTTTCCAGATTGGGACAGTACGTTTGAGTTCGCGGATCGCCCACTCGCAGGCCTCGAAAGCGGCACGGCGATGCGGCGCGCTCACGGAAATGACGACCGAAGTCTCGCCTATTTCCAGACGCCCCGTGCGATGCACGATGCCGACGTGAGCGATCTCGAATTTTTCGTGCGCCTGTTGCACGAGCCTGCGCATCTCGCTCAAGGCCATCGGCGCATAAGCCTCGTAGTGGAGATAAAGCGTCTCGCCGCGACCGCGCGTAAACCTGCGCGCGTAGCCGTCGAGCGTGACGGTTGCGCCGCAACGCGGGGGCACGACGCGTCGCGCCACCGAGCCGACGTTAATCGGTTCGGTCGTGAGTTCAAAAAAATCTTCTGACGCCGCGCTCTGCTCCTCCTCCTGCGCCCCGGCGTCCGCGCCGCCGCTCACGGGCGGGAAGATGGCGATCTCGTCTCCGGCGCGCACCTCTACGGCCTCCGCCGCCCCCGCGTATTCCTCGTTGAGCGCGACAAGGAGTGACCTGCCGAAGCGGCGGAGCGCGGGATGCGCGTTTAAGACTTCCTCGAAGACGCTCGCGGTCGTGGCCGGGGCGCGGACTTCGAGTTGCTCCTCCTCGCGTCCGGCCTCTTCGCGCGCCGCGCCGAAGTAGAGCACGCGGACGCGGATCATGTGGCGCGCTTCGTGTGGCCGGTGCTCTTTGAGATCGTCGCTGGCGTGTGTCATTCGTCGAGATTCGGGTGCTTGCCGCCGTGGCCGTTGCCTTTGGCGAGTTTATGTTTGCGCGCGCGCTCTTCGTAGTTGCCGACGACCTGCGAGAGCAGAGTCGAGATGCGTTCGAGTCGCTCCGCGCCGGAGCGCAGTTCGAGCAACGACTGCTTGGCCTCGCCGTCGAGTTCCATGGCGGCGGCGACGAGGAAGGAGAGCCGTTCGGGTTCTGCGTCGGGCAGATCGGGGAGGCTCGCGCGGTCGTCGTTCAGAGTGCGCACGGCGCGCGCGATGCGCATGAAAAGTTCCGCCACACGGCGCGCGCGCACCGCCAGCAACTCTTCGTCCTCGCGCTCGTCTTCAAAAAACTCGACTCTTCCGACCAGATACGGCTCTCCCATTTCCACGTACTCGGAGAGCCGGTAGCGGGCGATGCCGACGGTCAGAATGTTGGAACGCCCGTCGGGCAGCAGTTGCGCCTCAACGACTTCCGCCGCGCAGCCGACGTGGCCGATGGGCGGGCGCGTGTTGGTCGCCGTGTTCAGGTCGAAGTAGGACAGCCCGAACAAATTATTCCCCGCTCGCACGTCGGCGAGCATCTGGCGGTAACGATCCTCGAAGATGTGCAGCGGCAGCGGCACGCCCGGAAACAACACCAGCGGCAGCGGGAACAGCGGCAACTCGCTCACGCCGCGCACTCTCTCTAAAGATTCACTCATGGGATGAGACGAGAGGCCGGAAGCGAGAGGCCGGTAGGAATCAGTTCTTGGCTTTAACTGACCTTTGGCCTCCGGCTTCCGGCCTCTGCTACGTTGCCGCGTTTCGTTCGATGGCTTGCAGCGCGCTGGCGGAGGCGACAAGATCGCCTTTGTCGGTCGCCGTCGCCCCGGCGGGCGCAGGGGCGACGGTCGCTTCGTTTGCCGGTGCGCCGTTCGTTTGTTCGGCTGCGAGTTCGAGTTGTTGTTCGATGAGACTCAGGATTTTTTCGGGCGACTCGTCGCCGAGCGCGAGACGTTTGGCTTCGAGCGTGAGTGCGGCCATGTCGTGGGCGCGGGCGCGGAAGCGTATGTCGCGCGTGATTAAATCTTCGACGATGCGGCGTTCGCGCACCTGCCGCGAAACGTCGGAATCGAGTCCGGCGGCGACGGCGTACTCGACCGGCACGCTCCGGTTGCTGATCATGATGTGGAGCGCGCCGGTCAGAGCGCGCGCCTCTTCGCGCATGCGCGGGATGTCGAGCAGAGAATTTTTAAAACCGAGATGGCCGCGCAGGTTGATCTCGATGATGGGCGCGGGCGTCGAGTCCAGCGCGGCGTCGTGCGCGCGGGCTTCGCGGCGAACGACTTCCAGCACGCCCGCGTGGACGGCGTCGGCATCGGGCGCGCCGGACACGTCGAAATTGAGACGCTGGAAAGGCCGCTGGGTGTAGTCGCGCGAGTGCTCCGCGGTGATGCGTCCCGCCTCGTCAACTTCGATGAGATAGAGGCCGCGCTCCTCTTTGAATTCGTCAATCGTGCAGGCTTCGAGCGAGCCGGGGTTGAAAGCCCAGTCCTCGATCTCGAAACGCTTGTGCGTGTGGCCGAGCGCGACGTAATCAACGAGCGTGCGCAGTTCCTTCATGCGCGAGATGGAGAGCGCGGGGATGTTCGGGCGGTTGAGTTGGCCTTCCACGTCCGTGTGCAGCATCAGGATGTTGAACAGCCCCTCGCCGCGCGCGCGCCGCAGTGCGTCCACAACGAGCGGGACGGCTGCGTTCGTCGAAGTGCCGAACCAGTGTGTGCCGAAGATGCGCGCCCCCGCGATGTCTATGTAAGAGCCGCTGCGTTCCTCTTCGTTCCAGGGAACGAGGTTGAAGCCGTCGCGCGTGTCCGGCTCTAACAGGATGAGGTA
>DASPJG010000289.1:0-11451 GCA_035628755.1 Pyrinomonadaceae bacterium | reverse complement strand
GCGATAACGCTCGCCCGCGAGGTCGCGGAAGCGTTCGC
Organism: Pyrinomonadaceae bacterium; assembly: GCA_035628755.1. Taxonomy (GTDB): domain Bacteria; phylum Acidobacteriota; class Blastocatellia; order Pyrinomonadales; family Pyrinomonadaceae; genus JAIVJZ01. Next base: position 11,413 of record DASPJG010000289.1, on the reverse strand, counting down.
GCGCGTCGTCCTGCGTGAGCGGCGGCAGGAGCGAGACGCCGTCGTCGCCCGCCACGGCCTGAAATTCCTCCGTCTCGTCAAACTCGCCACCGGCGAGCGTCGTGCGCAGGTGGGCGAGTTTGTCCTGCACTTCGGGGAGCACGACGGGACATTCGGCAACGTCGCAGATGCGGTGCGAGGCGAGTTCGTAGTAGCCTAGAAATTGGCGCACGGGGTCGTGCTGCCAGCGTGCGCGCGAGCGGTAACGCCAGATCGTGGGCGACGGCGTGATGGGGATGTCGGCGGGCAACTCGATGCGCGCGATGCGCCGCAGGCAGTCGCGGATGATCTCGACTTTGGCTTGCAGTTGCGCCTCGTAGGTCAACTGCTGGAAGTCGCAGCCACCGCAACGACCGAAGTAAGGGCAGGGCGGTTCGACGCGCGCGGGCGACGGCGCGATGATTTCCGAGACGGACGCGAAGGCCACTTTGCCGCGCACGCGTTCGACGCGTGCGCGCACGCGGTCGCCGGGCGCGGCCAGCGACACGAAGACAGTGTAGCCGTCGGCATGCGCCAGCCCCGCGCCGCCGGGCACGATGCGCTCGATCTCGACTTCCAGCAGCGCGCCGACGCTCAACTTCCCTTCGGTGCGGGGCGACTCGCGGTGTGGCCTGTGGTGTTTCCTTTTCACAAGAAAAATATTTGTCCGGCATTATCGCCCGGCTCAGAGGTAAAACAAACTGAGTCGCGGCAGGCCGCAATCTTCGCGCAGGAGTTTTGCGAGCAGGCTGTCGAGCGTCTGTTCGTAAGTGGCGCGCTCCATGCGCTTGCGATAAGGTTCGAGTTGCGCGACGGCCTCGGCGCGGCGCGCTTCGAGTTGCGCGGGCGGGAGCGAGGCGCGCAGGGCGCGATCCAGCAGGCTTTCCAGATCGTTCAACGCGCCTTCGAGTTGTTCCGCGTCGGGGCGGCGGGCAGTTGCGAAATCCTTCTCCAGATCGGACAGGCGCGAGGCCGCGCGAGCGAGCGTTTCGCACAACTCGCCCGCTCCGCCGCGTGCCTCCTGCTCCGCGCGCGCACGCTCCAGACGCGCGCGCCCTTCCGCCAGATGACCCGCGATCACCTCGCGCGGAAACGGCAAAGCATCGTTTCCCGGCGCGGCCTGCTCTGCCTTCGCCGCAGTTCCCTCCGCCGCCGCCGCCGTGGCGGCAGTTGCGCCCAGTTGAGATTCGAGCCATTCGGCATACTGCGCTTCGACTTCCTCCTGACAATAAAAGAGCGACTTCACGCTGCGCCTTCTCGGCTTCGACTCATAGGAATCGAACGACTGCTCGACGCCCCGCAGCACGACGTGCAGCGGCACGCCGCGCGCCTTCCACCCCTCGATCAAAGCCCAATCCATCGGACTCAACAACAGGTGCTTGCCCCTGCGGCGGATAAACGCGTCTTCAATTTCCGTAAAGTAATTAAAGTAATTCAAGCTTCAAATTAAGGTTTCAAGATTCAGGTTGCAGGTTTCAAGTTTGGAGAGCGGAGAACCTTTGTCGCGTAACTTGAAACCTGCAACTTGAAACTCATCTCGTCATTTCGTAAATCAATCTCAATCCTTCGAGCGTGAGCGTATCGTCAACGGTTTCGATGAGTTCGGAGCCGGTGGCGATGAGCGGGGCGAGACCGCCCGTGGCGACGACGCGCACGCCGCCGCCCAATTCATCGCGCATGCGCCGGAGGATGCCGTCAACCAAGCCGACGTAGCCGTAATACAGACCCGATTGGATCGCGCCGTTAGTGGTTGCGCCGATGACGGCCTGCGGTCGCTTGATCTCGACGCGTGGCAGGCGCGCGGCGCGTGCGAAAAGCGCGTCGGAGGAGATTTGGATGCCGGGCGTGATGACGCCGCCGAGATACTGTCCCTCGGCGTTGACGGCGTTGAACGTGGTCGCCGTGCCGAAGTCCACGACGATGACCGGCGCGCCGTACTTGTGCCGGGCGGCGACGGCGTCCACGATCCTGTCCGCGCCCACGTCCAAAGGCGGCTGGTAGAGAATCTCCATTCCCGTGCTCGTGGTGTGGTCGATGAAGAGCGGCGAGAGGTGAAAATATTCCTCCGCCATGCGCTTGACCGTGAAGTTCAACTGCGGCACGACCGAGGCGGCGGCGACCGCGTTGATCGCTTTGAAGTCCAGCCCCGCCAGCGCGAACAGGTTGCGCGCGAGCACGCCGTACTCGTCCACAGTGCGCCCGCGCTCGGTCGTCAGACGCCAGTGCGTGACGAGCCGCTCGCCGTCGTACACGCCGAGCGAAGTATTCGTGTTTCCGACATCAATGACTAGAAGCATATTTTGCAGTGTGACAGGCGACGGGCAACAAGTGATGGTTCGCAACGCGCGGCGCATTGGCCGCTACACGCCATTCGTCTGTCGCAGCCATTCCTCTCTGAGGAGAGCATACTGGTATTCGTCGCCCCACTTTCCTTTGAACCAGACGTTTTGAATAAAGTGGCCTTCCCGCCTCATGCCGAGCCGTTCGAGCAGCGCGATGGAACTCGCGTTCTCAGTATCCGTGATCGCCACGACGCGGTGCAGCCCGAGTTCGCCGAACGCGTAAGCCAGTACGCGCCGCGCGGCCTCGGCGGCCAAACCTTTGCCCTGAAACGAGCGCGCGAGCGTGAAGCCGATCTCCGCCTGCGCGGGCGCATCCTCGCGCACGCATAACGCGACGTGACCGGCGAGCGCGCCCGTCTCTTTCAATTCGAGGGCGAAGTTAAACCAGGGTCCGGGCTGGCCGGGCGTCAGGTTTTTCTGCCTCTCAATCAACTCCCGCGCGCCCGCCTCCGTGTACGACTCCCACGATTGATAACGCGCCACGAGCGGATCGTTGAGATAGGCAAGCAACGACGCGAAGTCGGCTTCGGTCAAGCGACGGAGGATCAGTCTCGCGGATTCGAGCGTCGTGAAAGCCGTCTGTCCCATACGCGCACCATTCATCCGGGCGGCTGGCGAGCCATACATACCAGCCGGGTGCAGAGAGATCGCATGTCATTTGCGGGCGAGCGTTTCTTCAATCGCGTCGCAGGCGGCGCGCGTGCCGTCTTCGGCCTGCACGCGCCGACCGATCTCCTGCGCGTTAATCTTATAATTTTCGTCGTCCAAGATAGCACGCAATTCGCGCGTCGCGCGCGCGGCGTCGTAGCGTGCGCGCGGCAGCGTGCGGGCGCAGCCGAGACGCGCGGCGCGCGCGGCGTTGTCGAATTGATCGTGGCTGAAAGGGACGACGAGCGCGGGGCGGCCTGAGCGCAGAGTTTGTCTCGTCGTGCCGACGCCGCCTTGATGCACGACAACCGAGGCGCGCGGCAACACTTCGCTGTAAGGCGCATACTCGAAGGCGGCCATGCCCGCTGGCAGAGGTTCGGGCAGGCGATTGCGTTCGTGGCCGATGAGCAACAGCGCGCGGCGGCCAAGCGCGCGGGCGGCGGCGATTGACTCGCGGTAGAAATCTTTCGCCACCCAGATGGCAGACGAGCCGAGCGTGAAGATGATGGGCGGCTCTCCGGCGTCGAGAAAATCGGCGAGAGCGGGCGAGACACGGTCGCCCGCATCGTCGCCCGCGCGGTCGCGCCGGTCGTAGAAGGGGAAGCCTGTGACGCGCGTGTTGGGCGGCCAGTCAAGTTGCGGTTCAGCCAGCACGCGCGAGAAGAGCGCGAGCACGAGCGTGGGCGAATGCTGCCCCTCAAAGAGCGGGTGACCTCCCGGCGGCAAGCCCGCTTCGGCGCGCAGTTGCCGGACGGCCACGGCCAGCGAACTGAGTTTCCTTCTGGCGAACCCCATCAGCGCGCGACCGACGAGCGGGTGCAGTTTCAGCAGGTGATACATCGCGGGCAGTTGCGGCGGGACGGGAGGATCGTAAACGGAGAACAGCGAGATCGGCGCGAGCACGCTCGACACCCATGCGATGCCCGTCCGCTCCGCGACGAGCGGCCCCGGAATCGAGAGCGGGTGCGTCACCAGCAGGTCAGCCCCGCTGACAGCCGCGCTCAAATCCTCGTAGATGTCTCGCAGGTGCGGGGTGATCATGGTATTGAACACCTCTTCCGTCCCCGTGCGCGCGTCCATCAATTTTTCGATCAAACGGCTGATCTCTTCCGTCTGGTCGTAAGAGGGCATGGCGGGGCGCACCGGATGAAGTTCAAGCCCCAGCGCGTCGGTCTTCTCGCGGTAAATCTCCGAAGTGGCGATAACCGGGTGATGCCCGCGCGCCTTCAACTCAAGCGCGAGCGCAACGTAAGGGTGTATGTCTCCGAACGAGCCGAACGTGGACAGCACGATGCGGGCGGGAGCAAGCGATGTGCGTTGAGCGACGAGCGATGAAGCGGAAGACGCCGGTTGTGGTAGTTCATTCATCGTTCATCGTTCCGCCTTCAACGTTTCCATAAGTTTTGCGACGGCACGCGCAGGGCGCGGTTGAATTTGCTCGATGCGTTCTCCCACGCAATGATGGCGGTCAGTTCGACGAGCGCGTCGTCGTCGTAAAACTCACGGAGGCGCGCGAACAATTCGTCCGAGACTTCGCGCCCGGTGATGGTCATGGCGTCTGCGTATTCAAGCGTGACGCGCTCGCGCTCTGTGTAGTGCGGGCTGGTCGCGTAATCCGCGAGGGCGAGAATCTTCTCTTCGGGGATGCCGAATTCGCTGCCGACCGCAGCGTTGATGTCCTGTCAAAACTCGCACCCGTTGAGCGCGGCGACGCGGCGGTTGACGAGGGGTTGCAGTTTCGCCTCGATCAAACCCAACTCTCCGATGCCGCCCCACATGCCGCGCACGGCACGAAAGATCGTCGGGCGGCGCGCGTAGATCAGGTGATTCAGCAGCGGCGCGCCCCATTTCTTCGCCTGCGCCTTGAGCACGCGCTCGACGTAGCCTTTGGCCTCTTCCGGTTCGACCCCTTTAATTCTCGCCATAAAAACCTCTATGAGAAACGACGAACGTTGGACGCGAAACGATGCTCGAAGGCAACTGATTTTACTCCGCCGCTCCGCGCTCGACGCTTAACGCTTCCGCTTCATCGTTAAAGTTCCGCGTTCATTGTTTCCGCGCGCAGCGCGTGCAGATCGCCCGCGCGCACGATCCTGATCTCGCCTGTCGCAGTTTCTACACGCAGCGCACCGTCGGGCTCAAGGCCGCGCGTCGTGCCGTCGAAAATTTCCGTCGCGGAGTGGATGCGGACGCATTTGCCTGCGGCATATGAAGAGTTGGCCGACCAATCCCGAACGATCTCCGTCGCGCCTTCGGGCGCGTGGAGTTGCGCGTAGCGGCGCGCGAGTTGGCGGACGAGCGCGGCGAGCACGCGTTCAAGGTCAACGGGCGCGCCCGTCGCGGCTTCGACCGACGTGGCGCGCGCGCGCAGGTCAGCCGGGTAAGCGCGCTCGCTCAAGTTAATGCCGATGCCGAGGATGCACGCGCGCCCGTTCGCCGTCTCGACGGTTTCGGCGAGGATGCCGCAGAGCTTTCGCGCCCCGGCGAGGATGTCGTTTGGCCACTTGATGTCCGTCTCCAGCGCGCACGCCTCGGCGAGCGCGTCGCGCACGGCGAGCGCGGCCACGAGTGTCAGGAGCGGCCACGCCTCCAACTTCAGGCGCGGGCGCAGAACGATGCTGAAATAGAGTCCCGCATCCGGCGGCGATGCCCACACGCGCTCCTGTCGCCCGCGCCCGCGCGTCTGCTCGCGCGCCACGACGCACAACCCTTCGGGCGCGCCGCGCGATGCCTGGCTCGCCGCCTCCGTGTTGGTCGAAGGCAGCGCGTCGTAGCGCAGGATCGTCGGTTGGAATAAGTCGGCCACGTCAGTCTCAAACTCATCTTATGCGAGCGGGCATTGACGGACAACGCGCGGGCGTGAAAAATTTGTCGCGCCTTCCACAGCCGGGCGCGGGCGGAGCAAAGGGCTGGACGAGTCTTGCGCCGGGTGTCTGTGCGCCGAAAACTTTTCTCGAACATTTCGCGCATCAGGCGGCAGCCCCGCGCGTTCTGTGCGGGAGCAACAAATTCGGGCGGCGCGCCGTGGCGGCAGTGAAAAAGAGTCGGTAGCCGGTGCGCGCCGCCGCACCCGTCGGCAAAGCGAAGGAGCATGAGATGAACGCATGGCTCAAACGTCTGGAACTGCCCATCACCGCCGCGCTCGTCATCGCGGGCGCGGCCTTTCTGCTCAAGATGTGTTACCTGCCGCTCGTCACCTGCACGCTCCTCGGCGGCGCGTGGCTTGCGGCGGTCTACTGGTACGTGCGCGCGCTCTACAAGATCGTGATGCCGCCCTTGCTCTTGCTGCTCGTCTTCGCGGCGTTGCAGGTGGACGCGCTCGGCAACTTCTTCTCGATGTACGGGCGCGCCGTCTTTGGCTCTGTCATGTACGACGAGTTCGCGCATCTGGCGGTGCAGACTTTGACGATGCCGCTCATCGTGTGGTTGTTGTCGGAAGTCTTGCGGCGTTTCGGCCAACCGCTTCCTCTCGGCCTCTCGATCTTCTTCTCCGTCGCCGTCTTCTTCAGCCTCTCGGCCTTCTACGAGATCATCGAACTCTGGGACGAACTCTATTTCGGCGGCCAGCGCATCTGGAGCAAACACGACGCGCCCAACGATCTCCAATGGGACTTCGCCGGAATCCTCATCGGCGCGCTGCTCGCTTACGTTATCCTGCGGCGCGCGAGACATGTCGAGACGGCTTCGGCAACTTGAGGCGGTTGACGTAAATCTAAATCCCATCCTCTGCGAAACCCGCCGCGCGCTTTTACGTATTAACCTGCCGCAGAAGATGCTCGCAGTTTCGCCCCGATCTTGAACCGAAAGAATGGAGAACCCGATCCATGAAAATGGGATTCCTCTCGAAGTGTGTCGCGCTCGTCGCGCTGTTTAGTCTGGTCGCGCTCTCTCTGTCTCAACTGACCGGCGCACAGACGGCGCAAACTCCGGCGGCGACTGGCACGCCCGCCGCGGGCGAGGCCGCCTTGCTCGTGCTCAACAAGACCGACAACACGCTCGCCATCATTGACCCGGCGGCGTTGAAGGTGCTGGCGCGCGTGCCTGTGGGCGAAGGGCCGCACGAGGTGGTGGCCTCGGCTGACGGGCGCACGGCCTACGTCTGCAACTACGGCACGCAGCAGGTCGTCGGCAGTTCGCTCTCGATCATAGACATCGCGGCGCGCAAGGAGACGAAGCGCGTTGATCTCGGCGCGCTCCGACGCCCGCACGGCATCGTCGAGGCGGGCGGCAAAATCTATTTCACGGCGGAGGCCAACCGCGCCGTCGCGCGCTACGATCCGGCCACAGACAAAGTGGACTGGCTGATGGGCACGGGCGAGAGCGTTTCGCACATGCTCGTGATCACGCCCGACGCGAAGAAAATCTACACGGCCAACATGCTCTCGAACACCGTCACCGCGCTCAACGTGGGCGGGGGGCCGACGCCGCCGAACATCACGCAGATCGCCGTCGGGAAGACGCCCGAAGGGATCGGCATCTCGCCCGATGGCCGTGAAGTGTGGGCGGCCAACCGCGCCGACGGCACGGTTTCCATCATCGACACGGCGACGAACAAGGTGGTGGAGACGATAGCGAAGTTTTCCCAACTTCCTTTCCGCGTCGCCTTCACGCCCGACGGCAAGCGCGTGCTCATCCCCGATCCGGTGGGTGGCGAACTCGTCGTCTTCGACGCGGCGACACGCAAAGAGGCCGGGCGCATCAAGATCGAAGGCGGGACGGTGGGCATCGCCGTCGCCGCCGACAGCAAGCGCGCTTACGTCGCGTTACAGGAGGCGGGCAGCGTGGCCGCCGTTGACCTCGAAAAGATGGCAGTGGCGGGCAAGGTCGAGACGGGCAAAGGGCCGGATGGCATCGCGTGGGCGCAAGGGCGGGCGAAGAGTTAAAACCTTAAACGTCGCAGACGCGGGAAGTCTTAAGTCCCAAGTCCCAAGTCCCAAGTCTCAAGCCAAACGCGGCTTCGAGATTTGGGACTTGAGACTTGGGACTTGGGATTTATTCAGCCGAGCAGGCCGCGAAACTTCGATGCGTTGGCAGCGTAACCGGGAAAGACCCGCTTGAGGTCAGCGTTGCCGAGATGCTTGTGCGCAACTTCGCCGAACACGTCGCGGAAGTCCGTGGTCAAAGCGAGGTCGCGGCCATCGTAGAGTTTGTCGGCGTCGAGTCCCGGCCACTCGCCGTAAACTTTCCCGCCGCGCGTCGAGCCGCCGATGACGAACATGGCGTTGGCGTGGCCGTGATCCGTGCCCCGGTTGCCGTTCTCGCGCACGGTGCGCCCGAACTCTGACATCGTGAGGATCAACACGTCGTCCATGCGGCGCGCGCCGAGGTCTGTGTAGAGCGCGTTGATGCCGTTGGCAAACTCCGTCAGGCGCGTTGCGAGTTGGCCGCGCGCGCCGCCCTCGTTGACGTGCGTGTCCCATCCGCCCATTTCCGTGAAGGCGACTTCGAGGCCGACGCCCGCTTTGACGAGTTGCGCGATCTGCAAGAGCGAGTTGCCGAACCGCGTGCGCGGGTACTGCGCGCCGTTCTCCGGTTTGTACTGCGCGGGGTTGACCTGTTTGAGGAAAGCGATGGCTTCGAACGTCTCCCTGCCCGTGCCGCCGAGGGCATCGCCCGCCGCCTGTTCGTAGATGTCCTCGAAGCCGCCCTGCACCGCCTGCGAAGACTGTCCGGCGCGGATCGAGAAGTCTGCGAGGTTGGAGATGGCGAGCGCGGGCGCGCGTCCCTGCATCGCGCGCGGCAGGTTCTGCGTCATCGCCACGCCGCGAAACGGCGATTGCCTGGGATCAACGCTCGCCTGCAAGTAACGATTGAGCCAGCCGTCGGGCGTAGACTTGACGCCGGGCGTGCCCGCTTCCATGTAGTCCTGCGCGTCGAAGTGCGAGCGCGTGTTGGCGGGCGACCCGGCGGCGTGGACGACGGCGAGACGCTTCGCGTCCCACATCGGTTTAAACCCGGCGAGCGCGGGATGCAGACCGAAGAAGCCGTCGAGGTCTATGGCCGACTCGCCCGCCGCACTCTTGCCCGGTTGCGCGACGGCGATTGAGGGGCGCAGCGCGTAATAATTTTTCTCGCCGTGCGGCACTACCATGTTGAGGCCGTCAACCGCGCCGCGCTGGAAGATGGCGATCAGAGTTTTACGCCGCCCGCCTGCGTTCGCCTTCAACCCCTGCGCCGCCACCGCGCGCTGCAAAAACGACGGCGACGCGCCCGCCAACCCGACGCTCGCCAGCGCGGTGCCCCCCGACTTCAAAAAGAACCTGCGATTCATTCTGATACCTCTTAACTTCGTAATCGTGAATCGTGAATCGTAAATCGTGAATAGAGAAAACCTGATTCCCTTCTATTTACGATTTACGATTCACGATTCACGTCTTTTCACTGTCTTTGAAACTCCGGCGAGCCGAGAATGAGCGCGGCGATGCGCGCGGCTTCCGGTATCGGAGCGTTTGCGGCCAGCATCTCGCGCCGTGCGCCGCCGCGACGACCGCCGCCGCCACCGCCGCGCGGCATCATTGCGTCGTCGTTGTTCGTCGCGCGCGTTGTCGCCGTGGTGGGGTTGGCGTTGTTCACGGGCGCAGCCGTCGCCGCTTCGTTCAACTGTTTCAACAAGGCCGCTTTCGTCCGTTCGGACATGTCGCCCTGCAAGATGATGGCGGCGAATTGCTCGATGAGGCGCGACTTGTCCGCGCCCGCGCGGTTGAAGCGGGTGAGGTCAACGCGCGTGCCGTTGATGCGACCCGCGACGAGTGCGAGCGCAAAGTTCATGCGTTCGAGCAGCGCGCCCGTGTTGACCCAGTGCTCCGCCGTGTCCGGGTAGCCGGTGGGCGCTTGATATTGATAGAGCGGCTCGCCCATGCGCGCGATCCACTGGTGCAGCGCGGGCGCGCCCGTCGTCTCGCCGCCGAGCGAACGCACCGCGCTGATGGCGAGTTCGAAAGGCGTCTTGATCTTGGCGCGGTAGTTCTCCGGCGCGTTGAATTCGGGCGACGTAAATATCGCCCGCAGGATCGTGCGAATGTCGCCGTCGGACTTCGTGTAGGCCGAGGCGATGCGTTCGACCAACGCGGGGGTCGGGTTATCGGAGACGAAACGGCGCGCGAGTTTCGTCGCAATGAACTTCGCCGTCGCGGGATGCTTCGAGAGGATGTCGAGCACCATCATGCCGTCGTTGATGCCGCCGCCCGCGGGAATCCTGTGGCCGAGCACGGTCTTCTCGCCGTCGTCGTGCAGGCGCGGGTTGAAGAAGAACGTCCCGGCGCGTTCGGGGTTCGTTAAGCCCGCCGCGCTGCCCGCCCCGCGCGGGTCGAAGATCGTCCAGCCGGTGAAGCAGCGCGCCACTTCCTGCACGTCCTTCTGCGTGTAGCCGCCCTCGACGCCGAGCGTGTGCAGTTCCATCAACTCGCGCGCGTAGTTTTCGTTGATGCCCCGACGCATGCGGAGCGGTTGTGGCGGCGCGGGCTGCTTCCGTTGCGCTTCTTGCGTGGCGGCCATCTCCGGCGCGCTCTCGGCGTTCGCCCCTTCGCGCAGCAAACGTCTCCGGCGATTCATCCCGCGCCGGGGCTGGCCGCCCTCTGCCGCGCCTTCCACGCCGCCCGGCTGCTGCGGGGCGGTCAGCGTCTCGAAGAAACGCTTGACGCGCGGGCGCATGCGAGCCGCGCCCCGGCCTGCCGCCGTGCTGACGCTCTGGTAGTTGTCGAGGTAAAAAAGCATCGCGGGGCTTTGCGCCGTGGCCAGCAATAAATCCTTGAACTTGCCGAGCGTGTGCGGGCGGATGGTGTCGCGGTCGTAGGAAACCAGAAGCCAGCGATCCGCGCCTTTGTTCGCGTAGACGTTGAAGTGGTTCGTCCAGAAGTCAACCAACACTTCCTGCAACTGCCGCTCGCTGTAGGTTGCACGTAGGATGCGCGTGGATTGCAACTCCGCCGTGATGCGCGCCGGTTGCAGCAGATTATTCTCCCTGTAATATTCCCGTATGGCCTGACGATAATCCCTGCGCGCTTCGTTGCGCGCCGCGCCATTTTCGCCCGCCTTCATCGCCGTCTCGTTCGACATCGCGCCTTCCGCATCTCCTTGCGCGCCCGCCCCGGGCTTCGACGCTTCGTTGCCGACCTTCGTGCGGTTCTCGCGCGCGTCTGCGAGTTCTGCGGGCAGGCGTCCCTGCCGTTCCAGCGCGCGCAACAGTCGCCCCGGCTGCGGGTACTTGCGGTAAAGCTCCGCGGTCGTCATCCAGTAAGACGAGAGATCGCGCAGCCGCGCTTCCGTCGCCGCGTCGTCAATACGTTCGGGCGCGAGTTGCTGCTCGATGTAATTTTCGAGACCGAGTTTGCGGACGCGCTCCACGTCGCCGGGGCGCGCGCCGAAGCCGAGCCGGTTGAGCACGTGCAGGATGCGCTGCTCTTCGC
>DASPJG010000288.1:0-6954 GCA_035628755.1 Pyrinomonadaceae bacterium | reverse complement strand
CACACGCGAGCGCGTCGGGTTCGACAACGGCCTGCTCAATCTGCTCGTGCGCGGCGCGGCGCGCATCTATTTTTTCGGCGGGTACGAAAACGATTCCTCGTGTGCGCTCGCCTCGCAGTTGACGGGTCGGCGCGTGCTGCTGCTGAGCGGTCAGGACGCGGGCGACCTACGCGATTCCACGCGCGAGCTGGCACAATGCTTTCCCCCGTCGCCCCCCGTCGAAGTGCGCGTTGACCTTCCCGTCACGGGCTTCACCGCCTCTTCCGCCACGGGCGAACAGGGCGAAACCTACGACCGCCTCGTCATCGAATTCTTCTCACACGCTTTCAACGAAGACTCCCGGCCACAACCATAAGCCACCAGAGCGCGCACCAACCTGCGCGCCGTCAACGCACACGCGCCGCTACGAGCGCGACCGTCCCGTTATCGCCGATCACTTCGGTCTCCAACGGCTGGAAACCGAGCAACTGCTCTGCATACTCCAACGGCACGATGATGAGCAGCGTCCCGCCTCTCTGTCGCGCCACCTCAAGCACCTCGCCCGCGCCTTCAAACTTCCACGGCTCGCCCCGCGTCTCGTCGTAAATCAAACGCCCCGCCGCGTAGAACTGCGACGTGCGCTCGACCGTGTGCAAATTCAAGACCGGCGACGCGCCATAGCCGCGCCCGCCCGCCGCGCGCAGCAGATCGCGCACCGACTCGCGCGCCGCCACGCGCTCCACGGCGCAACCCAAGATCAGCATCAATGTCAGAAACGACACGCCGACGACGAGCAACGCGCTTTGCACGCGCCGCCGCGCCGCGAACACCAACACGTATGCGCTCGCGGCGACGACCGGCGCGGCGACGAGCGCGATGCAGCCGCGCGATAGTTCCGCAACTCTCAACTCGTACACCGTCCCGGCAGCGGCCAGCGCGAGCATCAACACGCCGGTCGCGCGCAATGCCCGCTCGCCGCCCTCGCCGCGTAGGAGACTCGCTAACCGCTCGCCCGCGAGCAACGCCGCGCCCGGCAGCGCGGGCAAAATGTATCCCGGCAGTTTCGAGCCGGACGCGGAAAAAAAGAGCAGCGGGAACAGCACCCACGCGAGTGCGAAGAGGCGTAGCTTGCAGAGCGCGTCGTCGCCGCGCCAGTTCCAACGCCGCGCGTGCCAGACGGCAGACGCGAAGAACGCGCTCCACGGCAGCATGAGCGCGGGGATGATCGCCAGATAGAACCAGAACGGCTGCGGATGGTGATACTTGTTCGAGAGGTAGCGGGCGAAGTGGTGCTTGACGAAGAACTCGTCCACGAATGCCCACCCGTGCCGCGCGATGACGGGAGCATACCAGAGGGCGGCCACTCCGAGCGTGATGAGGAACCCCCAGAAGGCCGACTTCCACGCGTCAGGCCAACGCCGCCGCAACAAACAATAGACGCCGATCACGCCGACCGGGATGACCACGCCGATCAAACCTTTCGCCAGCAATGCCGCGCCCATCCCCGCGTAGAACCCCGCGAGCAGCCAACGCTTCGCGCGCGGCGCGGTCTCCAGTTCCGCCGCGAAGAAAAACGCGAGCGCGCATGCGACGGTCATCGTCACGAAGACATCGAAATTCACGCCGCGCGAAAAGACCAACAGCCCCGCGCTCGTCGCCGCCGCCGCGCCCGCGGAGAGTTGCAGCCAACCCGCCCCCGCGCCTTCCCGCTCCTCGACGCGCTTCGCAACCCAACCGACGAGGAACACCGTCAGCCACCCGGCGCAGGCCATGCCGAGCCGCGCCGTCCACTCCGCAACGCCGAACAATTTGTAACCGGCCATCGCCGCCCAGTAGACGAGCGCGGGCTTTTCAAACCACGTGTGGCCGCCGAGCGTCGGCGTCACCGCGTCGCCGCGTTCGAACATTTCGCGCGCCACCTGCGCGTAACGCGGTTCGTCCGCGCCGACGAACGGAGCGCGCCCCAACCCGTAAAAGTAAACGACGGCAGTGGCCGTCAACAGCAAAAGCCAGCCGCGCTTGGCAAGCATCGAAGGTTGCAAGTATAGTCACCCCAAAGCAGTCAGTAGTCGGTTGTCCGTAGTTAAAAACAGACGGCGAGTATCATCGAAGCCGCGTTTTTGTTCAATCTACGAGACGTGCGCGCCGCACGTTGGAAGGCGCGCACACTGTCGCTGACACTGCTTTGATCATTACAACCACGGACGACTGACTACGGACAACGGACAATGACCCTACGCACCGCCGCCATCGGCACAGGCCACCTCGGACGCCAGCACGCGCGCATCCACGCCGCGCTCGACGCGGAGGGACGCGCCGAGTTCGTCGCCGTCTGCGACGCGGACGAAGCGACCGCGCGCCGCATCGCCACCGAACGCGAAACCGAATGGACGACCGACTGGCGCAGCCTTCTCGGCCATGTTGATGCCGTGAGCCTCGCCGTCCCAACCGAGTCGCACGCCGAAATCGCCTGCCCCTTGCTCGAAGCGGGCGTCCACGTCCTTGTCGAAAAGCCCATCTCGCACACGCTCGAAGAAGCCGACCGGATGATGCACGCGGCGGCGCGCGGCGGCGCGGCGTTGATGGTCGGCCACGTCGAACGCTTCAACCCCGCACTCTCCGCGCTTTACCCGCACGTCCGCAGCCCGCTCTATTTCGAGATTCATCGCGTCGGCGAATTCACCGCGCGCTCGCTCGATATAGACGTGGTGCTCGACCTGATGATTCACGATCTGGACATCGTGCAGTGGCTTGTCGGCAGCGAGGTGGAGGTGACGGACGTGCGCGCCGTCGGGATTCCCGTCCTGACCGAGCGCGTGGACGCAGCCAACGCGCGCATCGAATTCGCAACCGGCGCGGTCGCCAACATCACCGCCTCGCGCGTCGGCATGGAGAAGATTCGCAAGATGCGTTTCTTCCAGCCGCACGATTACGTCGCCGTGGACTACGCCACGCGCCACGCTTCGATCAGCAGCCTCGCGCCGCCGCCCGACCCGGCAAGCGCGCGTCCCGGCGTCCAACTGCGCCGCCTCGACATTGCCGATGTCGAACCGCTCCGCGCCGAGATCGAAACGTTCCTCGAAGCCGCCGCCGCCAACGCGCCGCCGCCCATCACGGGCGCGGACGGTCGGCGCGCGCTCGCGCTCGCCCTGCACGTCCTCGAACGCATCCACGAACACACGGCCAACGCGGGGCTGCACGCCGCGCTGGCCGCGCGCGCGAATTTCAAATTGGCCGACAACACCTGACCGACAACACCCGAACGCCGAGCCACACGTTGACCTCCAACCACAGCACCACGGACGAACGGACGAACGCGCTCCTCGCAGAGCGCATCGCGGCGGGCGACTTCCCTTCCGCCGTCTATCTCGTGGCGGAGCGTGGGCGCGTCCGTTTCTCCGGCGCGCTCGGCGACGCCGTGCGCGAGCCTGCGAGGCACGCGGCGACCGTCGAGACGATCTATGATCTCGCATCGCTGACGAAGCCGCTCGTGACGGGTCTGCTCGCCGCGCGTCTGGTCGAGCGCGGCGAGTTGGAGTTGGAGCGCGCCGTCGCCGCCTACCTGCCGGAGTTTGCGCGCGGGGCTTTGGCAGGCATCACCGTGCGACACCTGTTGACGCACACCTCCGGCCTCCCCGCGTGGCGGCCTTTCCGCATCACGACCGGCAACCGGCGCGAGCGCGTGCTGGAGACAATCGCGGCGGCGGGTCTGGAATACGAGACGGGTTCGCGCGTCGTCTACAGCGACCTCGGTTTCATCACGCTCGGCCTGTTGCTCGAACGAATTTGCGGCGCGAAGTTGGGCGAACTCGCCGTGCGCGAAATCTTCCGGCCTCTCAAACTCGAACGGACATTTTTTAACCCCGAACGCGCGTTCCTGACCGGGGTGGCCGCGTGCGAGTTGGCGGGCAACGCCTATGAGCGCGGCATGTGTGAGGCGCAGGGACAGGCCGCACCGGAGGCGGAGAACAGCGGCGCGTGGCGCGAGGAGTTGATCTGGGGCGAGGTACATGACGGCAACGCCTATTTTCTCGGCGGCGCGGCTGGACATGCCGGGCTTTTCTCGAACGCACGCGAGACGCTGCGCCTCGCGGAGCAGTTCATCGCGGCGCGCACCGAATTGCTCGCGCCCGAAACCTGCACGCTCTTTCGCACGAACATGACGCCGCATCTGGACGAGGCGCGCTCCTTCGCGTGGCAGCTTGCCGCCACCAGAGATTCGACGGCGGGCGGCGCGCTTCCGCCCGACAGTTTCGGCCACCTCGGTTTTACAGGGACGAGTTGCTGGATTGACGCCGCGCGCGAACGCGTCTTGATCCTGCTCACCAACCGGACGCACACGCGCACGCTTCCCTTCGTCAACATCAACGGCGTGCGGCGACAGTTTCACACGCTCGCCGTGGCCGCGCTCGAACGCCGCGCAGACAGCGACGAAGCGTTATGACGGGGAGCGAACGAGAAGAGGTGCAGGGCGAGCGGGGTTCTTCCTTGTCGCCTGAGCGGAGCGCGGGTGCGCCGCGCGTTCCCGCAAGGCGCGTCTCGTTCGGCGAAGCGTTTCGTTTCTGGGTCAAGTTGGGGTTCATCTCGTTCGGAGGCCCGGCGGGGCAGATCGCGATCATGCACCGCGAACTCGTCGAGCGCAGGCGTTGGCTCTCAGAGGAACGTTTCCTGCACGCGCTCAACTACTGCATGCTCCTGCCCGGCCCCGAGGCGACACAACTCGCCATCTACATCGGCTGGCTCATGCACCGCACATGGGGCGGCATCGTGGCGGGCGCGTTCTTCGTCATCCCTTCAATCATCATCCTGCTCGCGCTCTCCTACGCCTATGCGAAATACGGCCAACTCAACTCTGTCGCCGGGGTGCTCGGCGGCTTCAAGCCGGTGGTCGTGGCAATCGTCGTCGAGGCGTTGTTGAAGATCGGCGGGCGCGCGCTCAAGCGGCGCGTCCATTTTCTCATCGCGGCGGGCGCGTTCGTCTCGATCTTTTTCCTCGGCGTGCCTTTCCCCGTCATTGTGCTCGCGGCGGGTCTCTGCGGACTCGCGGGCGCGCGCTTCTGGCCGCAAAGTTTTGGCGCGGCTCAGGCGAAAGATGGCGCGGCTTCGGTTGGAAAAAATACGCCGGGCGAAAAGCTGCAAGGCGAGACTTCAACCGGACGCCCGGCGCGCCCGGCCTCTTTCGTGATCGAAGACGACGCGCCGCAGCCCGCGCACACGTTGCCCTCTAATCTCAGGATGCTCAAAATTCTCCTCGCAGGGTTTGCGCTCTGGGCGTTGCCGTTCGCCTTGATCGTCAGCCGGGGCGGCTGGGGCAGCCTGCACGCGGAGGAGTATCGTTTCTTCACGCAGGCCGCGCTCGTCACTTTCGGCGGGGCTTACGCCGTGCTGGCTTACGTCACGCAGGCCGCCGTCGGCTCGTACAACTGGCTGACGCACGCGCAGGCCGTGGACGGTCTTGCGCTGGCCGAGACCACGCCCGGCCCGCTCATCATGGTGCTGCAATTCGTCGGTTTCATGGCCGGTTGGAACCACCCGCCCGAAGGCTGGAGCCAACCCGCGAGCGCAATCGCGGGCGCGCTCATAACGACTTACACGACGTTTCTCCCCTGCTTCATCTTCATCTTCCTCGGCGCGCCCTACATCGAGCGACTACGCGGCAACAAGAACCTCACGGGCGCGCTCTCCGGCATCACGGCGGCGGTCGTCGGCGTCATCCTCAATCTCGCGCTCGTCTTCGGCGCGGCGGTCATCTGGCCGCGCGGGTTGACGGGCGAGCCAAACCTGTTCGCGGCGGGCTTGAGCGTCATGGCCTTCTTCGCTCTGTATCGCTTGAAACTCGATGTGCTGTGGGTTGTGCTGGCGGGCGGCGCGCTCGGTTTATTGCACGCGTGGTTTTTCACTCGTTGATTCCAACGCGCGCAAGTTGTAGTAGTATGAAGGCGCGGCGATTCGGATGTTGAATCGCCAGCCCGGAAATTGTGTTTGATGTTGACCCGTCCTTTTAAACTAACAAAGTTCATCGCGTTCTCCGTCGCGTTCGCGCTGCTCGCGCAGCCTTTCGCGCTGGCGCAGGGCGAACAGACGCGCCCGCGCCGCGTCGGGACGGACGCCCCGGTTGCGTCGCCCACGCGTCCGGCGCGCGACGATGTCACCATTAAACGACTCGACGCCGAACCGACGATACGCATCGGCCTCTCCACGAGCGCGCGCTCCGTCACCATCTCGACGAGCGGGCAGGCCTTGAGCGTGCTGCAAACACAGCCCGGCGAGACGAACGCGCCCGCCGCGCTCTCCGTCTCGCGCGTGCGCATCGAGCCGCGCATGCTCGCGCCGCTCCCCGCGCCGCAGGCTGACGAGGGCAGGCTGTTCCGCGTAGAGATCGCGGCGGTGACGAGCGCGGCGCAGGCCGAGACTATCGCGCGCGAGGTGCGAGAACTGACGGGCGACGCGCCGGAAGTTGTCCAAGACACGGCTGCGGCGACATGGCGCGTGCGCGTCGGGCTGCCCGCCCCGCGCGCAGAGGCGGAAGAACTTCGCACCCGGCTTGAAGAGGAGGGCATCGCCGCCGTCTCACTCGTCGGCGCGCAGCCCTCCGCCAGCAGCACTCAGGAAATCGCCGCCCGCACGTCTTCCAACACCAGACAACCTGCGGCCACGCGCTCCCCGAATCAAACGCCGACCGCGCGCGCAAATACATCATCCACGCGCGCGAACCCGAACGGCACGACATCAGCGCGCCGCGCGCCGTCCGGTTCTCCGGCGCAGAGCGGCAACGGCGTCCGGCTCGCCTCGCGCTCTTTGTCGCTTCCGGCGCGCGGCCTCGTCGTCTACGCGGGCGGCACGTCGCCGCTGTTAGACTCGCGCGCGCCCGTTACCTTCGCGCCGACGGAAGCCAACGCGCCCTTGCGCTTCAACGAGAAACCTTATCGCGGGCGTCTTGAAGTGTTCACGAACCTCAACGGCTCGCTCACGGTC
>DASPJG010000287.1:0-3253 GCA_035628755.1 Pyrinomonadaceae bacterium | reverse complement strand
ACGCTCAACGGCGTCGCCGCGCAGATCAACTTCCGCGCGGGCACGATTGAAGAGACGGGCGCGTCCTTCGATTGCGTCTGCGCCAACCTGACCGCCGACGTGATCCTGCCGCTCCTGCCCGCGCTCACGGGCGCGACCTGTGGCCGCCTGATCCTCTCCGGCATCCTCGATACGCAGGCCGCCGCCGTCCGCGCGCGCCTCGCCGAACTCGGCATCAACGAGACCGAGACCGCGACAGACGGCGAATGGGTCGCTATCGTGATCTAAGTTTCAAGTCCCAAGTCTCAAGTCCCAAGTCCGATTGACTTGAGACTTGGGACTTGAGACTTGGGACTTCGGACTTGAAGACTTTATGCGACGCCGTTTCTATGCCCCGCCCGAGCGGTTTGCGCCCGATGGAGCGACCGTCGCGCTCGCGCGCGAGGAGACGATGCACCTGCGAAACGTCCTGCGGCTCAAGGAGGGCGACGAGGCTTTCGTGTTCGACGGGACGGGGCGCGAATACGCTTGCATCGTCGCCGCCGACACGGCGGGCGGCAGGCGCGCGGAGACGGCGACGCTCGAAGTGCGCGAGGAGGTCGAGCCGCAGAGGCCGGAATCGCCGCTCGACCTGACGCTCGCCGTCGCGTTGTTGAAGGGCGAGAAGTTCGATCTCGTCGTGCAGAAGGCGACGGAGTTGGGCGTGCGCCGCATCATGCCGGTGGCGACGAAGCGCGCGGAGGTGCGGCTCGGGCGGGAAGAACGGCGCGACGCGTCGGAGCATCGCATCGTCCGGTGGCGGCGGCTCGCGTTGGAAGCGGCCAAACAGTCGGGGCGCGCGCGCCTGCCCGAAGTTTGCGCGCCGGTCGAGTTCGCGGAGTTGCTTGATGATGAAACGAGCGCAACGGGCTTTGAAGAAGAACGGCGTCTGTTCTTTACCGAGCGGGGCGGGCGCGGGCTGGTCGAGACCGTGCGCGAGTGGAAGACGCGCCCCGCGAAATTGACCGCGCTCGTCGGTGCGGAGGGCGGTTGGGACGACGAAGAGATCGCGCGTGCGTCGGGCGCGGGCTGGCTCGCCGTCACGTTCGGCGGGCGCGTGCTGCGCGCGGAGACGGCGGCCATCGTCGTGACGGGTTTGCTGCAACACCTGTACGGGGACTTGGTTTGAAGTGCGCCGCTGTTTCGCGCTCGTGGCATGATGGAAATTTGAATTTCATGCAATCGCACGCCGGAATAAATCCGCTTTTTCCGGCTCGCGCGTAAATTTTTTGACGAATCCGCCCCGGTGAGCGCAGAATATGAATCTCAGTCGAGAGCGAGCGCGGCGGCGGTTCGCCCGGAGTGGTCGAAGCCGCGTGGCGCGCTCGCGCAAGTCTTTCCGCCGTGCAGAGAAACCTTGAAGGAGCGTCGAGCGTATGGCAATGAGTAAGGAGGACGCCGTGAACAGGGCGAGAACTGATCTCGCCGGGAGGCTCGGCGTGGCGGAAAATGAGATTAAAGAAGATTCGGTTGAGGATGCGGATTTCCCGGATGCGTCGTTCGGCGCGGGCGCGGCTGGCGAGATGAGCGCGCAGATGATCACGCCCGGCTGGCGCATACGCCTGCGCGCGGGCGGCGACGTTTACGAATATCGCGCCAACCGCAATCGCATTCGTCTCTTCAACTTCAAAGGCGCGAACTACAGCGTCTAAACCGCACACAAAGTTTCTCCGCAGTAAAAGAAGCAGTGAGGTAAGGCAATGAACCGGCAGAATTTTTTCGGACATCTGGCGTTGGCAGTGGCGGTCGTTATTCTCGCGGCGTTCATCGGGCAGATGCGGCGCATGGAGCGTTCACACGCGACGTTTGAGCGGCGCGACATCGTGGTCGTGCCGCACGGACACGACGCGGATGAGGCCGACGACGAAGCGGAACTGGAAGACGCGGAAGTGATCGTGCGTTTCCGCCCCGGCACTTCGCGCGCGCAGATCGAGCGGATCACGAATGGACTTAACGACCGGCTGCTGGACCGCTTCGAATTCATCAACAATCAGGCCGTCATCGCCGACGAGGACGGCCTCGCGCCGGAGACGGTGGCGGCTGAATATCGCGGCCTGCCCGAAGTCGAGTATGCCGAACCGAACTTCGTCATCGAACTCGACCCGACGGGGAACGCCCCTGACTTCGGCGAAGCCCGGCACGGCCATGACGACGATGATGACGACCCGCCCGTCGTGCGCCATCCCGGCGACGGCGGCATGCAGCCGAACGACCCGCTCTTCAACGAGCAATGGTCGCTGCTGAACACGGGGCAGCGCGCGGGCACGTCGGGCGCGGACGTGTGCGCCACGCGCGCGTGGACGAAGACGAAGGGCAGCCGCAAGATCGTCGTCGCCGTCATAGACACGGGCGTCGATTACACGCATCAGGACTTGCGCAGCAACATCTGGACGCGTCCCGCCTCGCTCGCAGCCTACTCCGACGAAGACCTCGGCGACTTTGACGACCGGCACGGCTTCGACGCCGCCGACAACGACGGCGACCCGATGGACGACAATGGCCACGGCACGCACTGCGCCGGGATCATCGGCGCGGAAGGCGACAACAGCGACGGCATCGCGGGCGTCAACTGGGAAGTCGAGATCATGCCCTTGAAGTTCCTCGGGCGTAACGGCAGCGGCACGACCAAAGACGCCATCGAGTGCATCAACTACGTCGTCGCGCGCAAAAAAGCCGGGGTCAACGTTCGCATCATCAGCGCGAGCTGGGGCTCGACGGCGCGTTCGCGCGCGCTCGGCGACGCCATCAAACGCGCGGGCGACGAGGGCATCCTCTTCATCGCCGCCGCGGGCAACTCTTCGACCAACAACGACGCGCGCCCGCACTATCCTTCAAACTACGACCTACCGAACGTCTTGAGCGTCGCCGCGCTGACGCGCACGGACGCGCTCGCGCGCTTCTCCAACTACGGCGCGAAGACCGTCCACATCGCCGCGCCCGGCGCGGAGATCATGAGCACCTGGCCGGGCAACCAGTATGAGGAACATTCCGGCACTTCGATGGCAACGCCGGTCGTCTCCGGCGTCGCCGCGCTGATCCTCTCCGTCAACCCCGACCTCTCCATGACCGACCTGCGCAAGCGTCTGCTCGACACGGTGGACAAGCTGCCCGCGCTCGACGGGAAAGTCTCAAGCGGCGGGCGCGTCAACGCCGCGAGCGCAGTGCGCGCCGACTAAGACGGAGAAAACCATTCTGCATCGCAACTTTCCCGAAAGCCCCTTCGACCCGACCGGAT
>DASPJG010000286.1:0-8017 GCA_035628755.1 Pyrinomonadaceae bacterium | reverse complement strand
CATGTCGTTTGAAAAAGCGCGCGCCTTGCACACGCGCCGTCGCGCCCCCTGTTCGCTCTGATTCAAGGAATTTTTGTTGTCCGGTTAGTCGCAGTCAAACACGGCTGCCGAGTCGAAGTCAACGCGTGGCCGGTCAAACTTCGGAGCGCGGCGGTGCTAAACTTGAAGATGCAGGGGAGAGAAACTTGTTTGGGAAGTTTGAAGACGATGACGAAACGTGGTGCGGCATGGCTCGTGTTGCCGCTCGGGGTGGCCGGGCTGCTCGGCGCGCTCTACGGATTCGCGCCACAGAGGCCGGACATGCACGCACGCGACCCGCACATTTCTAAAGAGCGACCGGCTGACGCAAGGAGCGAAGC
Source organism: Pyrinomonadaceae bacterium (assembly GCA_035628755.1). Lineage (GTDB taxonomy): Bacteria > Acidobacteriota > Blastocatellia > Pyrinomonadales > Pyrinomonadaceae > JAIVJZ01. The sequence continues at coordinate 7,658 of DASPJG010000286.1, read as the reverse complement.
CGCCACGACGCGCCGCCCGCTTGTGATGGCGCATCGCGGCGGCGCGGGGCTGTGGCCGGAGAACACGGCGCACGCCTTCACACAGGCGGTCGCGCTCGGCGTGGACGTGTTGGAGATGGACTTGCACGGCACTGCCGACGGCGCGCTCGTCATCATCCACGACGCCACGGTTGACCGCACGACGAACGGCGCGGGGCGCGTGGACGCGCTGACGCTCGCCGAACTGAAGCGGCTCGACGCGGGCTATCGCTGGACGAAAGACGGCGGGCGCACGTTTCCGTTCAGGGGCGCGGGCGTTACCGTCCCGACCCTGCGCGAAGTCCTCGACCTGTTTCCGCGCGTGCGTCTCAACATAGACATCAAGCAGGCGCAGCCCTCGCTCGTCAAGCCCTTCTGCCGGATGCTGCGTGAGACGCAGGCGACGGGCAGGGTGACGGTCGCCTCGTTCAGTTCGCAGGTGCTCGCGGAGTTCCGGCGCGAGTGTCCCGAAGTCAATACGTCGGCCAGTCTGGACGAGGTGGTCGCGCTGTCAGCCGACATGCAGGCGGGGCGGAGCATCGCCGCCGACAAAACACGCCCGCGCCTTGTGCAAGTGCCGGAATCGGTGGGCGGGCGCGCTCTGGTGACGGCGGAACTCGTCGCGGCGGCGCACCGCGCGGGTTTGGAGATACACGTCTGGACGATCAACGACGAGGCGGCGATGCGCCGCATGCTCGCGCACGGCGTGGACGGCATCATGACCGACTACCCGGACAGATTGATCGCGCTGTTGAAGACGGCGGCGGAGCGTCCTGCTGTTCAGTAAAAGCGTTTCGGTGTAGTCTGTCGTGTCAATTTTGAGAAGCCAAAAGTGCGGGAGATGCGGATGCAAGAGCCAGCGGTGAACGGGAGCGGGGACGCGGGAGGGGAGCGCGCGCCTCGCTGGGGAAAGGTCATTGACCAGACGCGCTGCATCGGGTGTCATGCGTGTACGACGGCCTGCAAGTCCGAGAACCTCGTCCCGCTCTCCGTGACGCGCACTTACGTCAAGCACGTTGACGTGGGCGAATACCCGCAGACGCGGCGCGCGCATCAGGTGACGCGCTGCAACCAGTGTACGCACGCGCCCTGCGCGACGGCCTGCCCGACGACGGCGATGTTCAAACGCCCGGACGGCATCGTCGATTTCGACAAGTCGATCTGCATCGGCTGCAAGGCGTGCATGGCCGCCTGCCCCTACGACGCCATCTTCATCAACCCCGAAGACCACTCGGCGGAGAAGTGCAATTTCTGCGCGCACCGCATCGACATGGGACTCGAACCGGCGTGCGTCGTCGTCTGCCCGGTCGAGGCGATCCTCGTCGGCGACATGCACGACCCGGATTCCAAAGTCGCGCGCATCGTCAACCGCGACCCCGTCAACGTGCGTCGGCCAGAGAAGGAGACGCAGCCGAAACTCTTCTACAAGGGCGCGCATCAAGCGACGCTCGACCCGCTCGCCGCGCGCCGCCCCGACGGCGAACTGTTCATGTGGAGCGAGCAGCGCACGGGCGCGGATTACGTCGTCTCCGGCCACCCCGATTACAACAACACGTCAGCCGCCGCCTTGCTCTCCTACGACGTGCCGCACACGATCCCGTGGGACTGGCGCGTCAGCCTCTACACGTGGACGAAAGGCATCGCATCGGGCGCGTACCTCGTCGCGGCTCTGCTCGTCTTGCTGGGTTTCTTACGTTCCAGCCTCGTGGCCGATTCCGGCCTGCTCAACGTGGTTGACCTGCCCGCCTCGCCCCTGTGGCTCTGGGTCGCGCCCGTCCTGTCCGGCGCGTTCCTCGCGCTCACGGGCGCGCTGCTCATCTGGGACTTGGAACACCCGGAACGCTTCTATCTCATCTTCACGCGCCCGCAATGGCGCAGTTGGCTCGTGCGCGGCGCGTTTATCATCGCGGGCTACTCGCTCGTTCTCGCCCTGCACTTCGCCGCGAGTTTGTCGGGCGCGACGACGCCGCAACGCTTCTTGATGTTCGCGGGGCTGCCGCTCGCGGGTTTGACGGCCATCTACACGGCCTACCTCTTCGCGCAGGCCAAAGCGCGCGACATGTGGCAGAACCCGCTTTTGCCGCCGCACCTCTTCGTCCAATCGCTGCTCGCCGGGGCAGCCGCGCTCGTGCCGTTCGCCGCGTGGCTTGAGCCTGCGGCGGTCGCGCCGCTCCTGTGGTCGCTCGGCGCGCTCAGTCTCATCCACCTGTTATTCATCTGGGGCGAAGTTTCAATCGTACACCCGACGGCGCACGCGCACCTCGCCGTCCGGGAGATGACGCGCGGACGCTACCGTGCATTCTTCCGCACGGGCGTCGCGCTCACGCTCGCGGGCGTCTTCGCGCCGTGGCTCGGCCTCGCCGCCGTGCCGCTCGCGCTCGCCGGGCTGCTCCTGTTCGAGCACGCCTACGTGCAGGCGGGTCAGTCCGTCCCGCTGGCCTGATATTGAGAAGATAATTGCGGATTTGGCCGCCGCGAAGAAGTGTTAGCCCGCAGTTATATTCAATTTTTAAAGGAGCGTTTCTATCTCATCATGGCGATCCCGGATTATCAATCTATAATGTTGCCTCTACTCCAATTGGCAGCTACCGAACCCGAAAAGGAATTCGCGCTCAGGGAAGCGGTCGCTATTCTTGCTAACAAATTCAACCTAACAGATGAAGAATTGCAAGAGCTTTTGCCGAGCGGAAGACAACCGACGTTTGTGAACAGGGTTGGTTGGGCTTCAACATATCTCAGAAAAGCACGACTGCTGGAATCGACTAGAAGAGGTTATTTTAAGTTAGCAAAAAGAGGCTCAGATGTTTTAGCGCAAAGCCCATCCGCTATAAACGTTAAATCCCTAGCGCAATTTCCAGAATTTATAGAATTTAAATCTATCCGTTCCGAGCAAAGTATTGACGAAGGGCTTGATAGTGTTGCCACAGACTCTCTTACCCCAGAAGAGTCATTAGAGATCGAATATCAAAAAATCCGCGAGAATCTGGCATCACAACTTCTTGACAGGATCAAACAGGCATCCCCTACTTTCTTCGAGCGTCTTGTTGTCGAGCTGCTTGTCAAGATGGGCTATGGGGGATCACGTAGCGATGCTGGAAGAGCAGTTGGTAAAAGTGGTGACGGTGGGATAGACGGAATTATTAAAGAGGATCGCCTCGGTCTAGATGTGATCTATATACAAGCCAAACGATGGGATGAAAATACGGTTGGAAGGCCCGATGTGCAGCAATTTGCAGGTGCACTGCAAGGCCAAAGAGCCAGCAAAGGGATATTCTTAACTACTTCAAAATTTACCAATGAGGCGCAAGAATATGTCTCAAGAATCGGTAGTAAGATTGTGTTAATAAATGGGGAACAATTGGCTCAACTGATGATTGATCATAATGTTGGGGTATCTGTATCCACTACATATGAAATCAAGCGTATAGATTCTGATTATTTCAGCGAAGAAATATAGCTACGCACCAAACTTTGCCTTATGAAGAAAAGTAATTTGCAAAACTTAAATCAGCGAGTGAGCGCGGCGCGCAGGGAGACGGAGGCGCGCGGGGAGACATTTTATCCGGGGCCGAGCCGGGTACATCTGGCGGCGTTTCCGCCGAAGGAGCGTTGGGACGATTGGGTGGAACTGGATTCGCGCGCATGGCCGGAACGGAAAGAACGTCGCTACATGCTCGTGCCGACGACGTGCTTTAACTGCGAGTCGGCGTGCGGGCTGCTGGCTTACGTGGATCGGGAGAGCTTGCAGGTGCAGAAATTCGAGGGCAATCCCGAACACCCCGGCTCGCGCGGGCGCAACTGCGCCAAAGGCCCCGCGACGCTGAACCAGATTACAGACCCCGACCGCATCCTCTACCCTTTGAAGCGCGCGGGGCGGCGCGGCGAGGGCAAGTGGGAGCGCGTGGGTTGGGACGAGGCTCTGGACGCTATCGCGGCGCGCATTCGCAAGGCCATCGTCGAGGAACGGCACAACGAAGTGATGTATCACGTCGGGCGTCCGGGCGAGGACGGTTTCACCGAACGGATACTGGCGGCGTGGGGCGTGGACGGGCACAACTCGCACACGAACGTATGTTCCTCTTCGAGCCGCGCCGGTTATCAATACTGGATGGGGTTGGACAGGCCGAGCCCGGATCATGCGAACGCGAAGGTTATTTTTCTCATCAGTTCGCACCTCGAAGCGGGTCACTATTTCAACCCGCACGCGCAACGCGTGATCGAGGCGAAGGCCGACGGCGCGAAACTCATAGTCTTCGACACGCGGCTCTCCAACACGGCGACGCACGCCGACTATTTCGTCTCGCCCTATCCCGGCTCCGAACCCGCCATCGTGCTCTCGATTGCGAATTACCTGATCGAGCACGAACTCTACAACGCGGAGTACGTGCGGCGTTGGTGGAACTGGGAAGAGTTCATGGCGGTCGAGCACCCGGAGCGGGAGACGAACTTCGAGAATTTTCAGACGCTCCTCAAAGAACTCTACGCGGAATACACTTTCGCGTTTGCGGCGCGCGAGTCGGGCGTTGACGCGAAAGTGATCGAAGAGATCGCGCGGGTGGTGGCGACGGCGGGGACGCGTTTTTCGAGTCATAACTGGCGTTCCGCTTCGGCGGGCAACAGCGGCGGCTGGCAGGTGACGCGCACGCTCTTCATGCTGAACGCGCTCCTCGGCGCGGTGGCGACGGAGGGCGGAGTGTTCCCCAACGCGTGGAACAAGTTTGTGCCGAAGCCGATCTATACGCCGCCGCACCCGCCGCGCTGGAACGAGTTGACGTGGCCGCGCGAGTACCCGCTCGCGATGAACGAGCTTTCGTTCCTGTTGCCCCACTTTTTGAAAGAGGGGCGGGGCAAAGTGGATGTCTATTTCACGCGCGTCTATAACCCGGTCTGGACAAACCCGGACGGGTTCAGTTGGGTGGAAGTCCTGAACGACGAGAGCTTGATCAACTGTTTCGTCGCGCTCACGCCGACGTGGAACGAGACGGCCTACTTCGCAGACTACATTCTGCCGATGGGGCACGGCTCGGAACGCCACGACGTACATTCTTACGAGACGCACGACGCGCAATGGATCGGTTTCCGCCAGCCGGTGCTGCGCGCCGCGCGCGAGCGGCTCGGCGAAAGCGTCGCGGACACGCGCGAGATCAATCCCGGCGAGGTCTGGGAAGAGAACGAGTTCTGGCTGGAACTTTCGTGGCGCATTGACCCGGACGGGAGCCTCGGCATCAGGCAGTACGTCGAATCCAAGCGCAGGCCGGGCGAGCGTCTGAGCGTGGACGAGTATTACGGGTACATGTTCGAGAACAGCGTGCCGGGATTGCCGGAGCGCGCGGCGGCGGAGAACCTATCGCCGTTCGAGTTCATGCGCCGCTACGGCTCGTTCGAGGTGCGAAAGAAAGTCGGAGCTATTTATCAGGAGAGCGTGCCGGACGAGGAGTTGGAGGACACGCGTGCGGATCGCTTCGGGCGCGTGTTTACGAAGACGCCGAAGCCGCCGTCTTTGAACATCGTGCCGATCCCAAGCCCGGACGGCGACGCCGAGGGTCGTCGTCTCGTCGGCGTGCGCGTTGACGGCGAGACGCTGCGCGGCTTCCCGACGCCGAGCGGGCGGCTCGAATTTTATTCGCGCACGCTCGCCGACTGGGGCTGGCCTGAATACATCATCCCGACCTACATCCGCAGCCACATCCACCCGGACAATCTGCAAGACGACCAGACCGTGTTGATCTCAACTTTCCGCCTGCCCGTGCAGATTCACACGCGCTCGGCCAACGCCAAGTGGCTCGACGAGATCGCGCACACAAACCCGCTCTGGATACACACGTCGCACGCGGCGCGGCTCAAGGTTCGCACGGGCGACCTCGTGCGCGTCGAAACGGAGATCGGGTATTTCGTCGTGCGCGCGTGGGTGACGGAAGGCATCAAGCCGGGGATCGTCGCGTGCAGCCATCACATGGGGCGTTGGAAGTTGAAGGACGAAGGACAGCGGCAGTTGATGGCGACCGTCTCGCTCGCGCACGAGGGCGACCGCTGGGACATGAAACGCGAGCGCGGCGTCGCGCCCTACGAGTCCGCGGATGCCGACACGCTGCGCATCTGGTGGACGGACGTGGGCGTGCATCAGAACCTGACCTTTCCCGTCCACCCAGACCCCATCTCCGGGATGCACTGCTGGCATCAAGCGGTGCGCGTGCGTCGCGCCGACGCGGCGGACGCTTACGGCGACATCTCGGTTGACACGGAGAAGGCGCACGAAGTTTATCGCCAGTGGATCGCGCGGACGCGCGGGGCGGACAGGTTTTCGCCAGACAAAACGCGCCGCCCCTACTGGCTGCTGCGCCCGCTCAAACCGTCCAGAGAGGTCTATCGTTTGCCCGGAGAGCCTCAGAAAGTGGAAGCCCGCTGACGATTTTTCGGGCGACGCGGCGTGCCGTTGCGTCGTGCCGCGCAGCCTCAAGTTTGTTGAAACAAAACGCGCGGCGGCGGTGTTTACCTTGTGAAAGCCTGCTTGAGATTTTTGCGAGGTGACACGTTGATGGATAACCGAAAACTCCGGCCACACGCCCGTTGCGCGCTGCTGTTGCTGTTGTGCCTTCTGAGCGTGGCCGGCGTCGCGCGCGGGCAACAGTCGCAATCGCTTGCGCGCCCCCTGAAATTTACGGACGAGGCGGTCGCGCTCCCCTACGCTTTTCGCCGGAGCACGCCTGGCGACCCTTACCTGACGAAACTGCGCACGAGTTATGAACTGGACGGGGTGGTCGCGGGCAAGCGGAGCGACTACGACAAAGTGCGCGCCGTGAGCCGTTGGGTGCGCTCGCGCTGGGAGCACAACGGCGACAACGAACCGCGCAAAGCCGATCCGATCTCCATTTTGCAGGAGGCGGCGGAGGGCAAGCGTTTTCGCTGCGTAGAGTATTCGATTGTGGTTGCCGCCGCCCTCAACTCAATCGGCGTCCCGGCGCGCGTGCTGGCCTTGAAGACGGAAGACGTGGAGACGCGCGAGTCGGGCGCGGGGCACGTCGTCGCCGAGGCTTACCTGACCGATGCGCGCAAGTGGATCATGGTGGACGGCCAGTGGGACGTGATCCCGACGCTCAAAGGCCGACCACTCAACGCCGTCGAATTACAGGACGCGCTCGCGCGCCGGGCGAAAGGCTTGAGCGTCGAGTCGTTTTCCGGCGCGAAGGCGGACGAGTATTTCAAGTGGGTCGCCCCTTACCTGTTCTACTTCGACGTGCGCTTCGACAGCCGTTATGAGGTGGAGCGGCAGCCGCATAGTTTGATGCTCGTGCCCGTCGGCGCGAAAGAGCCTGCGATCTTTCAGAAGAAGTGGCCGCTCAAGAACATGATCTACACGCGCTCGCGTCTGGCCTTCTACGCGAAGCCCGCCTGATGACGCGCGGCGAAGCCCGCTTGACGAAGGCGGCACGCGGCGTCCGCGCCGGTTTTTATTGATGGAACTGTTTCGCGCACTCGCCGTCTTCGCAGAGCCTCCCGCGCCGGGGAGCGCGACGGTCGCCGCCGCGCTCGAACTCGGCGCGCTCCCGGCGGCCAGCGAGTACACGGAGATTTTCGTCTTCCAACTCTACCCTTACGCCTCCGTCTATCTCGGCACGGAGGGGATGCTCGGCGGCGAGGCG
>DASPJG010000285.1:0-5368 GCA_035628755.1 Pyrinomonadaceae bacterium | reverse complement strand
CGAGGGCGGGGCGGCAACGGGGACGGGCGGCGGCATCACCAAGGGAGACGCCCCCGGCGCGACGGTGTTGAGCGGAGCTTCGCCGGTCTGTTCCACGGCGGGCGCGGTGGCCTGCGCTTCGTTCGTCGTGAGTTGGACGGGGCCGGGCACTTCCACTGCCGCCGGTTCGGCGACGGGCGCGCCGGTAATGGATTGTTCGGTCGCCGGAGTCTCGGGCTGAGTCGGCGTCGCGGCGGGCGCGGTCTGCGCGTGCACCGGTTGTTCGACGCGCGCGGCTGGTGCGAGCGGCTTCTTCACGAGCCGCGCGATGGCCGGTTTCGCCGCCGCACCCTGCTCTACGGTCGTCGTGGTCGCGTCCGCGCCGTTCTGGTCGAGCGCCTGCGGCGGCGGAGCGGTCTGCTCGGCGGCGGCGGGCGGCGCGACGGAGGCATGGATGTCTTCGGCCTCGCCGGGCGCGGCTTCGGCTGCGGGCTGGGCTTTCTTGACGACGCGAATGGCGCGCGGCGCAACCGTCTCTTTCTTGGGGAAATACTTGTTGCGAATCTTCTCCGCCAACTCTTTCGAGACGGTGTTCGAGGGCACGCTCACGTCAACGCCCTCGCGGCGCACCTCTTCGATGAGACGTTTCGATTCGAGCTTGAGTTCCTTGGCGAGATCGTAAATACGAACTTTGGACTGAACGGTCATGCACTTCCTTCTCGACGCTTTGGTAAAACGGCGTCGCGCGCTTTAAAGGTTGAAGGACTCTCGTCCCTGCATCACCTCTCGAACGGCGCGCGACGTTTTCAGGCGTCGGGACACGTGCCGCTAGAGGCCGTCTAAGGCGAGTTGCCACAGGCCGCGCCGCTTTGAAGAGCGACGCGCCTGCGGCGGTTATTCTGCGCTGCCCGAAGCATCTTGCTGCTCATCACCGGCAACGTCTTTTTCGTCGTTCGTCTCGACCCGGTATTCGGGGGCGGGCGCGGACGACACCTGCACTTCCGGCGCAGAGGCTTCCGACGCCGAGACCATCGGCGTGATGGGCGAATCGTCCTCGACGGGCGGCTCGCCTTCATCCGCCTCTTCTTCTTCGGCGATAAGCGCCGCGTCGGTCGAGGTCATGTCGGCGGCGGGCGTGATGGTGTCGGCGCGCAAATCGCGCCCCGCCTCCTGCAACACCAACTCATCCGCCGACATCTCTTCAACTTCCGTCGAGGCAACCGGATCAGCCGACTCACTGGCGAGAATCTCCGGCTCGGCGCGGAACGGCGCGCCCGCGCGCACGGCCTCGTCGTAACCCTCCGCGATCATCGCGTCCGAAGGCTCGACTTCGCCCGGATCAATCGTGGGGTCGAGTTCGACGGACGCTGCGCGCTGTTCTTCAATCTGCACGCTGGTCACGCCTTCTTCATCATGCGATGCCGCCTGATCGCTCGCCATATCTCCGCCCTCCGCCTGTTCGTCCCCGCCGCCTTCGCCGCCAGCATCCGCCGTCGCTTCATCTCCCGTCCCGGCTTCCTGCTTGCTGCGCTCGCGCGCGGCGACGACGCGTTGCGCCGAATCGAGAATCGCCTGCGCTTCGTCGAGCGAGATGTCGAGATACTCAGTCAGGTCGTCGAGCGACGTTGCGGCCAGCGTGTCTATGTCTTCGATGCCCCGCTCGGCGAGCGCGGCGGTGGTCGCCGCGTTGACGCCTTCGAGCGCGGTCAGGGGCACTGCGCCGCCCGAAGCGATAAGCGCGCCCATCTGCTCTGCGACCTCTTTCTTGAGTTCCTCTTCGCTGCGGATGTCTATGTTCCAGCCGACGAGTTTCGTCGCCAGCCTGACGTTCTGCCCGCGCTTGCCGATGGCTAAGCTCAGTTGATCCTCGTTGACGATCACTTCCATCTGCCTGCGCTCGATGTCGGTGATGCGCACCTGATTGACTTTGGCGGGCGACAAAGCGTTCGCCGCAAACACCGACGGCTCGTCCGACCACTCGATGATGTCGATCTTCTCGCCGCGCAGTTCCCTGATGATTGCCTGCACGCGCGACCCCTTCATGCCGACGCACGCGCCCACCGGGTCAACGTCGCGTTCGTTCGATGCGACGGCGATTTTCGCGCGTTCGCCCGGCTCGCGCACAGCCGACTTGATGATCACCGTCTCGTCGTAAATCTCCGGCACTTCCATCTCGAACAGGCGGCGCAAAAGTTCCGGCGAGGTGCGCGAAACTTCCACCTGCGGGCCTTTCGCTTCCTTCGCCACGTCGCTGATCACGACGCGGATGCGCTCGCCCTGCCCCCACTGCTCGCCGCGCGACTGTTCTTTGCGATAGAGGATCGCTTCGACCGTGCCGAGGTCAACGATGATGTCGCCGCGCTCGAACCGTTTGACGTAGCCGTTGACGAGATCACCGACCTTGTCAATGTACTGGTCGTAGACGTTGGCGCGCACGGCGTCGCGCACCTTCTGAAAGAGAATCTGTTTGGCCGTCTGCGCCGCGATGCGTCCCATCTCCTCCATCGGCAGGGGCAGTTGCAACTCGTCGCCCACGTCCACCTCGTCGCCCGCCATCTCCCGCGCGGTTTCGAGCGATAATTCTCTCGCCTCGTTGGTCACTTCTTCGACGACCACTTTCGAGGCGAACAACTCGATCCCTGCTTCCGAACTCCACTCGACGTAGATTTCCTCGCCCGACTTGAACTGTTTACGCGCCGCCGCGCGCACGGCCTCCTTCATCGCCTCGATGACGAGTTCGCGGTCAATGCCATGCTCTTTGCACAGCGCGTCAATGCTCTGCCCGATGGATGCGCTCATAATTTTAGTGGCCGGGTATTAGATGCCTGTGTCAGCCCTCGCGTGCGACCGACTTCCGGCACGCCCTACCCCGCATTCTCTTCCTATTCAGTTGTTATTCAGTTGTACTAACTGCCGCCCTGTTTGGCGGCCTTTTCGCGTTCGGCGGCGAGCCGAAACTCTTCTTCCACGTCAATCTCAAGATTGGCCTTGACGACGCTCCCGACCGGCACTTTGACGCGCCCGTTCGTGTTGTCGTCAAAAACGATCTTGTCGCCTTCGATGCCGACGATGCGGCCTTTAAAGTTGCGCTGGCCGTTGATGGCCTCGCGCGATTTCATCTTGGCGAGATGCCCGGCGAAGCGTTCGTAGTCTTCGCGCTTGTAGAGGCCGCGTTCGAGTCCGGGCGAGGATACTTCCAGCGTATAGGCCGAATTCACCCAGTCTTCCACCTCCAGCACCGTCCCAACGTGGTGGCTAACGGTGGCGCAATCCTCGTGCGTCACGCCTCCGGGCTTGTCAATGAAGATGCGCACAGCGGCGTTTCGCCCGAGCACGCCGACTTCCGTGTGTACGTGTTCGAGCCCGTGTTCGGCCGCCACGCGCTCGGCAATTTCACGAATTCGTCCCTCGATTTCCGCCGCTTCCATCGCTCGTTTACCCTGCCCCCTGATCTTCAAAAATGCTTGCGCCCAAAATAAAAAGTGGGCGCGAACCCACTGGACAACGCCACCGCGCTCCGAGCAAGAGACGGATTATAAGGGGAAACGCGAAAAAGGGCAAAAGCGGAGCGAAGCAAAAGAGACTGGCAAAAGAAAGCATTCAGGAAGCAGGAAAGACGCAGTTAAACTGTGCTGAAACGTGCTGTTTGGCGGCTCCGCCCCACACCCCGCCCCTGTACCCCTCAGGCCAACTTCGCCTTCACGATTTCGCTCACGACGCGCCCGTCCACCGCGCGCCCGGCCAGATGCGCCTGCGCCGCCTTCATCACCGCGCCCATCTCCTTCATCGAAGACGCGCCCGTCTCCGCAATCGCGGCGACGACCGCCTGCTCGATCTCCTCGCGCGTCGCGGCCTGCGGCAGATACGCCTCGATCACGGTGATCTCGGCGCGCTCTTTCGCCGCCAACTCCGCGCGCCCGCCCCGCTCATACTGCTCGACCGAATCCCTGCGCTGCTTGAGGAGCGATTGCAACATCTTCGCCACCTCTTCGTCGGTCAACTCGCCGCCCTTGTCAATCTGGCGATTCATCAACGCGGCCTTGACCATCCGCAGCGTCGAGAGCCGCGGCGCATCCTTGGCGCGCATCGCGGCGGTCATGTCGTCAGTGATTCGTTGTTTCAGGCTCATAATTTAGCTTTCAGCCGTCAGGCGTCGGCTTCCAGCCGGAAGAAAGCCGCGCTGACGCAAGTCTAGAGTTCAACTGCAAACAGAGTTCATAAATAAGCCCCCGCACGACTAGCCTTCCGGCTGATGGCTGGCGGCTGGTGGCGTCTGGTTCTTCGCGTGGCCGTTCGAGCGCGCGAGGTGTTCTTTGAGGAAACGCCCGGTGTGCGATTCTTTGACCCGGATGATCTCGTCGGGCGTGCCGGTGGCGACAACCTGCCCGCCCGCGTCGCCGCCTTCGGGGCCGAGGTCTATGATGTGGTCAGCCGTCTTGATCACGTCGAGGTTGTGTTCGATGACGAGGAGCGAGCCGCCCGCTTCGACGAGGGTGCGGAAGGCCGCGAGCAGTTTGTTGATGTCGTCGAAATGGAGGCCGGTCGTCGGCTCATCGAAAATGTAGAGCGTGCGCGCGCCCGTGCGTTTCGAGAGGAAGGCCGCGAGCTTGATGCGCTGCGCCTCGCCGCCCGAAAGCGTCGTCGCCGATTGGCCGAGGCGCAGGTAGCCCAAGCCCACTTCGTCGAGCACGCGCAACTTGTTCGCGATCTTGTTCACGTCGCGGAAGAAGGTGAGCGCCTCGCGCACGGTCATGTTGAGCACGTCGTTGATGCCCTTGCCGCGATAACGCACGTCGAGGACGTTGGACTTGAAGCGCGTGCCCTTGCACTCTTCGCAGACCAACTCCACGTCGGCGAGAAACTGCATCTCGACCGTCACCGTGCCGTCGCCCTCGCACACGTCGCAACGCCCGCCGGGGACGTTGAAGGAAAAGTAAGAGGCATCGAAGCCCCTGGCCTGCGCGTCGCGCGTGGCGGCGAAGACCTCGCGGATGCCGTCATAGACCTTGATGTAGGTGACGGGGTTCGAGCGCGGCGTGCGGCCAATGGGCGACTGGTCAACGAGCACCACGTCGTCTATCGCCTGCCCGCCTTCGAGTTTTTGAAACGCGCCGACGTGCCCCTGCCATTCGCCGCGCTGTTTTTTCAAACCGGCGAAGAGAACGTCGTGGACGAGCGTAGACTTGCCCGAACCCGAAACGCCCGTGATGCAGACGAACATTTCGAGCGGGATGTCAACGTCAACGCCCTGCAAATTATGCTCGGTCGCGCCGCGCACCGAGAGCCGCTTTTTCTTCGCCGTGCGCCGCTGCTTCGGCTCTTTGATCTCGGCCTCGCCGCGCAGGTATTTGCCCGTCAGCGTCGCGGAATCTTTCAACAGCCCCGCGAA
>DASPJG010000284.1:0-7814 GCA_035628755.1 Pyrinomonadaceae bacterium | reverse complement strand
GCGTGAACGGCCAGATGACGGTCGAAGCCCCGAACATCGAGGTGCAGGAGCAGAAACGCAACAAGCTGCGCGCGCGCATCGGCACCGGCGGCGCAGGGATCAAGGTCAGCGGCATCAATGGCCGCGTGCGTGTGGTCGGCGTCTAACTATCGGAGCAGAAGGTTCCCCCTCCCGCTGTTCCGTGCAAAGGCCGGAGAAGCTCTCAGCTTCTCCGGCCTTTTGTACGTCTGCCGGGCGTGCGGTCGAAAGTTCTACCAGGGGTACGTCCTGCGCTTGAAGGAGTCTTCCTCCAGACGAGTTTGGAATTTCGGTTGATTGATCGCTTTGACATTGTCCTTGATACGTTTCGCCAGGCTCACCCACTGGTCGGGGCTGGGTCGCCCGGCGATGCTCCTGAACTCGAAGACGGGAGACTGCGGCCTGTTCGACTGTCCGAGCCATTTCGCCCCGACCCGTTCGGGCTGCAATTCTTTCAGATCATTCCCCATTGCAATCAACGTAAACATCGCATCGCTATTCCCCTTAACGATGCTCTTCACGACTTGCCCAACGCTCGCCATGATGTTATCTCGCTCAAAATTCTCCTCGGCATCTACGCCGTTGACGCCCAAAACTAGATTGATGATGGAATCGGCGTAGCGACTCAGGACGGCCTGCGACTTACTTGAGAGAGAGGAGCTTCGCACTTTGGTCAAATCGCATTTGTTGAACAGCGGAGACTGGTTTTTGACCTGAGTGCCCGTGTATGTGCGAGAGCCTAATACCACCAGCGAGAGCACCGATAGGAATCCCCTCAAGTCGGACAACTGTCTCACGTCGGGAATGGATTTTAGAGTATCCAGATGAGAGTCTTGCCAGGATGAGACACCGAATTGAATGTTTGATGAACTGGGCGGAGTAAAACCGCTGAAAGGAATTGAGGGCGCGAGGAAGCCGCTCGAACTGGCCGAGTTTGAATTACCAAAGGTAAAGCCGCTCGAACTAGACGAGTTTGAATTGCCAAAAGTAAAGCCGCCGGAGCTACCGGGCTGCGGAGTGAAGCCGCCAAAGCTGAAGCCGCCGGAAGTGCTCTGGGGTGCGGTGAAGCCGCCCGAACCTGTCACGTTTGAATTACCGAACGTAAAGCCTCCCGTGCTCTGTGAGGTATCTGATGAGGGGGTTGACCCGAAAGTGAAACCGCTGGTGATTGGCGTCGGGCTGACGGTCTGCTTCGGGGTCGCGGTAGACTGTTCGAGCCAACCGGCATGTATATCTTGTAAATCATTCAAAATCTTCGTGGCGTTCAGTGGCGCTTCGCTGAGGATGGTTGTCCGTCGTTGAGCATCGAGAGCGTGCGGCGAGTCGAGTGCTTTTGCCACCTCCATTAACTCTTCCACGCGGTCTATCCTGGCGGCCACGGTCGCCTGAACGTAAGCAGTCGCATTAACGTGGTCGATCAATGGCTGGTGCGTCGTATCAAAACCGATATGCGCCTTTGGCATGCCCGGTAGATCAATCGCTCTCATCTGGCCGGGTTGGAACTTGATCGCCCTCTCAAGCTGTTTCGCCTCGCTCGCCATCTGTCCGACGAGAGTTTCAATCTGCTGATCCGCATCATCATCCCATTCATCTATCTCCTTGGTTGTCACCATCTCGATGATCGCGCCGTTATATATAGGCTTCATTCCTTGAAGTTCTCCCTGCTCATGAGCCGCATTGAGCAAGGCGGTCATCTTATTATTCGTATCTACCTCCCACTTGTAGCCTGCCGCTTCTTTCAGGCGGTCTTCCTTCGGCTTCAATCGTCTATCCTCATGCCAGACGGGGATACGTATCTCGAACTCGAAACCTATCTTCGGTTGTATCGCCGATGGGCGCGTGGCGGCAGGAGCGCGATTGACAGGCGCGGCAACGCGTCTTGAAGAAGAAGTCGCGGGCTGGTTCGTGCCCTGTCGGCGGGTAGGGTTTGTCCCGGCGGCCACAGTCCGGCTCTTTAATTGTAAGACGTGCGGGACGGGCTGTGGGCGGTAGACCGGCGGAGCAACCGGCGCACGGCCCGATATCGTGCCAGACCCGCGCGCAACAGCCGTCTTCGCCTGTAGAACTCCGGGCGCGGGCTGCGGGCGATAGACGGGTGGCGCTGCCGGACTGTTTTTCAGTTGCGGGCTTGGCGGCTGTTGTCTCGCTGCTGTTTTGACCTGCAAGACCTTCGGGGTCGGTTGAGGGCGATACGCGGGAGGGGCTACCGGCTGATGTCCCCGTTGTGGTTTCTGTGAATGGTGGTTTGTGGTTGTTTTCGTCTGTAGGACTTTCGGCACTGGCTGAGGGCAGTAAACCGGAGGCGCAATTGGCAGCTTTGGCTTCTGCGGGGTGGTCGCAATCTTGGGCTGGATAGCTGGATGAGATTGACTCTGCTTTCTCATTCGCTCCTGCGCTGAAAGAGAAGATGGCTTACCTTGTGAGAACCGTAAAGGCTTATGCATTGGTTTGCTCCTTTACTTCAAGACCGCGCTCTGATGGAGGGTTTTGAGGCTAGCGAAGAGCGGCTCTGTTAAGACGACTGAGACGGGTGCAATGTATTCCTGTCAGCAATGAAATGTCAATAAAAAGCGGAAAGTCATGTCTGGAGTCTTAAAGCCGTGGGGCGCGGCTTTCTGTAAAGGCAATCAATTTTCGACGGCTTTGCACGAATATTCAGAAGGGACTGAATAAATCATCGCCTTTGCTCTTTAGAACTGAATATTCGTGCCAAGCCAAGCCCGCGTCCTCGCCCGTGTCTTCTAAGCGCGCGGCGTCAGGGCGGCGCGCGCCGCACGCACGAGGCGGAGGGCTTCGTCGGTCGTGGCGGCGAGCGCGGTGAGGTGTCCCATCTTTCGCCCGGGGCGCGCTTCGTGCTTGCCGTAGAGGTGCAGCTTGACGTTGGGAACGGCGCAGGCCGCGCGCCAGTCGGGCTGGCCGTCCTGCCAGAGGTCGCCGAGCAGGTTCGCCATCGCGGCGGGGCGCAATTGTTCGGTCGCGCCGAGCGGGAGGCCGCAGACGGCACGCACCTGTTGCTCGAACTGGCTCGTCTGGCAAGCGTCAATCGTGAAGTGGCCGGAGTTGTGCGGGCGCGGCGCGAGTTCGTTGACGAACAGTTCGCCGTCGCGCTTGAGGAAGAATTCGACGCAGAGCACGCCGACGACTGCGAGTTGTTCGAGCAGGCTTTCGGCGATCTCCGTCGCCCGCCGCGCGACCTGCGCGGAGACGCGCGCCGGGGCGACGGTGCAATCGAGGATGTGCCGCTCGTGCGAGTTTTCGCAGACGCCGAAGTGCGCCGTCTCGCCGTCCGCGCCGCGCACGCAGACGACCGACACCTCGCGCTCGAAATCAACGAACGCTTCGAGGATGGCTTCCTGCCCGTCGAGCGCGTCGAAGGCCGCCGCGCTCTCCGCCTTCGACTTGATCAGTCGTTGGCCTTTGCCGTCGTAGCCGAAGCCTGCGGTCTTCAACACGGCGGGACAGCCGATTGCGTCGAGCGCGGCGTCGAGATCGGCGCGCGCGCCGACGCGCCGGAAGGGCGTGACGGGGAAGCCCGCCGCCTGTAGAAAAGTCTTTTCGCGCAGGCGGTGCTGGGTCGTGTAGAGCGCAGCCCCGTCCGGCCTGACGGGCACGATCCCGCTGATCGCTTCGACGGTCGCCGCCGGGACGTTCTCAAATTCAAAGGTGACGACCTCGACGCGGCTCGCGAAGTCGCGCACGGCGTCGAGGTCGTCGTAGGCAGCGGTGACTTCAAAGTCCGCGACCTGTCCGGTCGGCGTGTCGGTTTCGGGCGAGAAGGTGTGGACGAGATAGCCCATGCGGCGCGCGGCCATAGCGAACATGCGACCGAGTTGGCCGCTGCCGAGCACGCCGATGGTCGCACCGGGAAGCAGCGTGTTCATTCTTCCGTGTACATCCCCGGTTGTTTTGCGTCCGACTTCGATCCGGCTCGTTTGAGCATTTCCGGATCGTCTCCGTAATCGAGCTTGTTGTGCGCCATGCGGTTCAGTTTCTCTTCAAGGTAAGGTTGAATCAAGCACTGTCTGCGTTTGCTCGTCGCGGAACCGGCGCAGGCGTTCACGCAAGTCCGCGTCTTCGTTGGCAAGGATGGCGACGGCGAGCAGCGCGGCGTTACGCGCGCCCGCCTCGCCGATGGCGAGCGTGCCGACCGGAATCCCCGCGGGCATCTGCACGATGGACAGGAGCGAGTCCAGCCCCTTGAGCGCGCGGCTCTTGACCGGCACGCCGAGCACGGGCAGCAAAGTTTGCGCGGCGATCATGCCGGGCAGGTGGGCTGCGCCGCCCGCGCCCGCGATGATCACCTTCACGCCCCGCGCCTCCGCCCCGGACGCGAACTCCGCCAGCAGGAGCGGCGTGCGATGCGCCGAGACGACCCGGCACTCGTGCGCCACTCCGAATTCCGTCAACACTTCGTCCGCCGCGCGCATCGTCTCCCAGTCGGACTTGCTGCCCATGACGACGGCGACCAGAGAGAGCGTTGAGGGTTCAGGGGCGCAGGATGAAGAGGCAACGGCTGGCTCGCCCTTCAAACCCGATTTAGTCGGCCTCGTTTTGCTTCCGTTCGTCATCCCTTACCCTTGCGAATAGCCGGGCTTGCCGTCGAAGTTGTAGAGGTTCTCGGTCTTGATGAAGTCAAGCCCGTGGTCGGCGATGCGCTGGAGCAGGGCGGTGATCTGCGAATGCGAGATCGCCGCGCCTTCGCTGGCGGCGAGATAGCGGCAACGCCAGTGGTCGGAGAGGAAAGTTTCGGGAAGCCCCTGCGGCCAGACGGTGATGCCGCGATTGCCGATGAGCGTCAGCTTCAAGCCGTCACCGCTCAACCTGTCGCATGTCTCGCCCAACTGTTCAGCCGTGCCGCTCTCCCAGTTCACGAACACGTCAACGCCGACCAACTCTTTCTTCTCTGTTTCCTTGCTGCCCGCGCCCGCCGTGCTCGTCTGGTCGCCGCCGCCCGCGTTGTACTTGACGGGCTTCAAGGTCTGCGGCGTCTGTCCCAGACGCTCAACGACCGCCGCCGCAAACTCGCGCGTGCCGACCTTCTGCTTGCTCACGCCCTCGGCGTAAATGTCGTAAGTGTGGACGCCGTCTTCCACGGCGCGCAGCCACGCGTTGTGGACGCGCTCGGCCACTTCCGGCTGGTTGATGTGGACGAGCATCATCACCGCGCCGAGGAGCAGCCCCGAAGGGTTGGCGAGGTTCTGCCCGGCGCGGCGCGGCGCGGAGCCGTGAATGGCCTCGAACATCGCGCCCGACGTGCCGATGTTGGCCGAACCGGCAAGCCCGACCGAACCGGCGATCTGCGCGGCCACGTCCGAGAGGATGTCGCCGTAGAGGTTCGGCATCACCACCACGTCGAAGGCTTCGGGCGTGTCGGCGAGTTTGGCCGCGCCGATGTCCACGATCCAGTGCTCGTTCTCAAGGTCGGCATACTCGGCGGCGATCTCGTCGAAAACTTTGTGGAAGAGACCGTCGGTCATCTTCATGATGTTGTCTTTCGTAAAGCAGGTGACTTTCCGGCGATTGTTGCGCCGCGCGTACTCGAAGGCGTAGCGCACGATCTTTTCGCAGCCGGGGCGCGAGATGAGTTTCAAACATTGATAGACCTGCGCCGTCTGCCGGTGCTCGATCCCGGCGTAGAGGTCTTCCTCGTTTTCGCGCACGATCACCACGTCCATCTTCGGGTGCTTCGTATCAACGAACGGGTGATAGGAGACGCACGGGCGCACGTTGGCGTAAAGCCCGAGCGTCTTTCTGACCGTCACGTTGAGGCTCTTGTAGCCGCCGCCCTGCGGCGTCGTGATCGGGGCTTTCAGGAAAACCTTCGTGCGGCGCAGAGAGTCCCACGCGCTCGCCGGGATGCCCGCTGTGTCGCCGCGCAGGTAAACCTGCTCGCCGATCTCTATGGTCTCAATCTCCAAAGCCGCGCCTGCCTCCCGCAAGATGAGGAGCGTCGCCTCCATGATTTCGGGGCCGATGCCGTCGCCGTGCGCGACCGTGATGGGAACGTTCTGTGCCATGATTTTAGTTCGAGCACCTTTCGCTAAAGTCGGATTTTAAGAAGACAACTCAGGTGGGCGATAGCTTACTACTTTTCACCCGCCGCCCGAAAGTTTCTGACCGCCCAAACTCGCGCCCGCGCCCCGCGCCATGAGGCGACACGCACTCCACTTGCCCGACCCGCCACACGGAAGCCACGGTCTTTCACCTTCGCACGCAAATTTAGTATCATGCCGCCGTGCTAAAACCCCCCGGCGAGCGAAGGACAAGAGAAGTTTTCAGGCCGGAAATTGGCACGCGCACGTCGCTGCCGCCCCCGTCAACTTACACTCGCAGCTTGCAGCCCGCGTTGAAAATCAACGAATAAATCCAGATGCTGAATTTGACACGATCCACCTGGGGGCGTTACCTCATCTCCGTCTTAACCGTCACCGCATCGGTGCTCAGCACGTTCGCGTTGTGGCCGTTCAACCAGCCGATCCGGCTCGCCTTCTTTTACGCGGCGGTCGTCGTCAGCACGATCTACGGCGGCCTGCGCGCAGGTTTTCTCGCCATCGCTTTGTCGGTGGCCGCAAGCGGCTACTTCTTTTTTGCGCCGTTCAATTCGCCCGTCGTTAGAACGACCGCGTTTATCCAGTTAGGCGTCTTCGTCGCCGTCACGGTGTTGATCGCGTTCATGATCGAACGGGGCAAGCGCGCCGAAAGCAGGCTGGCGGTCTCCGAGCGTCGCTTCCGCCAGTTGGCCGACAACATAGATCAGGTCTTCTGGGTGTACGACTTGAACGAGGCGCGCGTTGTCTACGCCAACCCGGCCTACGAGACGATGTGGGGCCAGACGCGGGAAACTCTCTACCAGGATGAGAGCGCGTTTTTCGCCATCCTGCACCCGGACGACCGCACACGCATGACCGACGCGCTCCGGCGGCAGCGCGCGGGCGCGCGCACCGTAGAGGAGTACCGCATCGTGCGGCGCGACGGCACGACGCGCTGGATACGCGACCGGGGCTTCCCCGTCAAGGATGAGCAGGGCAAAGTCTTTCGCATCGTCGGCATCGCCGAAGACGTGACGGAGAGCAGGGCTGCGGAGAAGGCTCTGCGCGAACAGACCGAGGCGGTCGAGACGGTCAACCGCGTCGGCCACATGCTCGCGGGCGAATTAGACCTGCACAAGCTCGTGCAGGCCGTGACCGACGCGGCGACCGAGTTGACGGGCGCGCACTTCGGGTCGTTCTTCTACAACGTGTTAGACGAAGCCGGAGCGTCCTACATGCTCTACACGCTCTCGGGCGTGCCGCGCGAAGCCTTCGCACACTTCCCGATGCCGCGCGCCACAGACCTCTTCGGCCCCACCTTTCGCGGCGAAGGCACCATCCGCATTGACGACGTGCGGCAGGACGCGCGCTACGGCAAGAACTCGCCTTATTATGGGATGCCCGAAGGCCACTTGCCCGTGACGAGTTATCTGGCCGTGCCGGTTGTCTCGCGTTCGGGCGAGGTTGTCGGTGGGCTGTTTTTCGGCCACCCGGACGCAGGCGTGTTCACGGAGCGGGCGACGCGCATCGTCGAGGGGTTGGCCGCGCAGGCCGCCATCGCCGTCGATAACGCGCGCCTCTTTGAATCCGCCAGACAGGAGCGCGCCAACGCGGAGGCCAACGAGCGTTACTATCGTTTCCTCGCCGAGGCGATCCCGCAGATCATCTGGACGGCGCGCCCCGATGGCTCTCTCGATTACTACAACGAACGCTGGTACGAATACACCGGCATGACGCTCGAAGAGACCGAAGGGTGGGGCTGGCAGG
>DASPJG010000283.1:0-2845 GCA_035628755.1 Pyrinomonadaceae bacterium | reverse complement strand
CTGGCGCGAGCACACGCTGACGGCGCGCGATGTGAACGCCGACATGTATCAGGCTTTGTCGCGCGCGATCTCGAAGATCGAGAAGCAGGCCGTCAAGCTCAAGAAGAAAATTATTGACCGCAAGCAAAGCGCGCAGCCCCTCTCGTCGCTCGCGCCGGACAACGGCAGCGTCGAGGCCGATGCCGCGCCCGCCGCGGGGCGCATCATCAGCGCGCGTCGCTACGCCGTCAAGCCCATGACGCCGGAAGAGGCCGTCATCCGGCTCGGTGAGGACTCGAACCAGTTCATCCTCTTCCGCGACGCTGACACGGATCGCCTGAGCGTGCTCTACAAGCGCAAGGACGGAAACTTCGGCCTGATCCAGCCGTAAGTTAAACTACACATCGAATCGCACGGGGACGCGGCGAGGTGTTTATTCACCATGACAGGTGGATTTATAATCGCCGCGTCCTTTTGCGATTTTCAGGACGACGGAAAATATCACCCCCTTTGGAAGGAAACATCATGAACAGAAGACATCTGCCCGTAGCTCTCCTCGCGCTTCTCCTCGCCTTCATCCCCGTCTACAGCGCGGTGACGAAGTATGCCGCCGACGCGGCGCATTCCAACGTCGGTTTCTCGATGCCGATCCTCGGCGGGCTGTCGAGCGTGAAAGGGAAGTTCACAGACTTCACCGTCGAGATCGTCTACGACGATAAGGACGTGACGAAATCCACGGTCAACGCCGTCATCAAGGCCGCGAGCATCGACACCGGGATCGAACGGCGCGACGCACACCTGCGCAACGCGGATTTCTTCGACGTGGAGAAGTTCCCCGAAATCACTTTCCAGAGCAGCCGCATCGAGCGAAAGGGAAACGACTTCATCGCGCACGGGACGTTCACGATGCACGGCGTCGCCAAAGAGATCGCGCTGCCTTTCACCATCAACGGCATCCGCAAGGACGAGAAGACCGGCAAGACGACCCTCGGCGCGACGGCGCGCACGTCGCTCAATCGCCGCGACTTCGGCATCAACTTCAGCCGCCCCGACAACCCGACGTTTCTCGGCGACATGGTGGAGATCGAACTGAACATCATCACGCGCGCGGCCAGCCCGGAAGGCGCGACGCCAGCCCCCGCCGCCACGTCTCCCGATAAATGAGCGACGCGAGCGCACAGCCCTCGATCACCGTCGGCGACTTTGTCGCCTCCGCGCCCGCGCGCCTTGAGTTGCGCGTGCTGGCGGGCGAGCGGGGGCTGGCCGCGCGCCGCATCACTTCGGAGCGAATCCAGAAACTCGGCCTCGCGCTCTCGGGCTTCACGCACTACATACACATCGGGCGCGTGCAGATTCTCGGCCAGAGCGAGGTTCTCTTTCTCGGCCAACTCACGCCCGAGGGCAGGCGCGAGGCGATTGACCACCTCTCTCTCGAAGAGATCAGTTGCGTCCTCGTGACGAAGGAACAGACGCCGCCCGCGGAGTTTGTCGAAGCGGCTGAAGGCGCGGGGCTGCCCCTGTTGCAGACGACGCTCGTCAGTTCCGTCGCCATCGGCGTCGTGACGGATTATTTGCGCGAAACGCTCGCGCCGCGCGAGTTGCGGCACGGCGTTTTGCTCGACGCATACGGACTCGGCGTGCTCATCGAAGGCGAATCGGGGATCGGCAAGTCGGAGTGCGCGCTCGATCTCATCGTGCGTGGCCATCGTCTCGTCGCGGACGATCTGGTTGAGGTGCGTCGCCTCGGCACGGATTACCTCCTGGGCAGCGCGCCGGAACTCCTGCGCGAGCACATGGAGATACGCGGCCTCGGCATCATCAACGTCCGCGACCTCTACGGCGTGGCCGCCGGCAGCGGCCCGAAGCAGGTGGGGCTGTCAATCCGGCTCGAACGCTGGAAGGACGCGCGCGAGGTCGAGCGGCTGGGGATTGACGAGCGCGCGGTGGAGATTCTGGGCGTGAGCGTGCCGCATGTGCTCCTGCCCGTCAGCCCCGGTCGCAATCTCTCGACGCTGGTGGAAACCGCGCTGCGCGTTCACTTGTTACGCCTGCGCGGTTACAATGCGGCTGAGAATTTCGTCGCGCGGCACACGCGCCTGCTCGGCGCGGACGCGGGCGTGCGACCGCCGGATGAGGCTTCGAGCCGGGATGCGGCGGGCGCGACGAACGCAAGGGGAAGACAGGCAGAACTCGCAACCGATGATGCGGAAAAAAAGAGCAGCTAAACCCACGGAGAGCGACGCGCCCGACATCGTCGTCATCACGGGCTTGAGCGGGTCGGGGATGTCGTCGGCGACGAATGCTTTCGAAGACCTCGGCTATTTCTGCGTGGACAATCTGCCGCTCACGCTCCTGCCCACATTCGCGCGCCTCGTGCAGCCCGAAGACGAGGACGAAGACGACAACGAGGCGCGCATCAAACGCGCCGCGCTCGTCATCAACATCCGCGAAGGCCACTTCCTGAGCGAGTTCGAGACGCAATTGAAGAAACTCCGGCGCGCGAGCGGCCTCGCCGTCTACGTGCTCTTCTTCGAGGCGTCGGACGAAGTTTTGCAGCGTCGTTTCAGCGAGACGCGCCGCCCGCACCCTGCCGACACGGGCGACGGCCTGCTCGCCTCCATCCGCGCCGAACGCGCCGCGCTCGCACACATCCGCGCGCACGCAGACCTCATCATCGACACCTCCGAGCACAACGTCCACACGCTGCGCCGTTATCTCATCGAGCGTTTCAGCCCCGACCGCGCCGGGACGCCGATGCGCGTGCAGGTGCTCAGTTTCGGCCACAAGTACGGCGGGCCGCGCGACCTCGATCTGCTGTTCGATGTGCGCCATCTACCCAACCCGCACTTCGTCGAAGAGTTGCGCG
>DASPJG010000282.1:0-4126 GCA_035628755.1 Pyrinomonadaceae bacterium | reverse complement strand
TTCAACTTCCTCGCGCGCAATCAGGTGACCTCGCTGCCGAACGCGCGCATCCGCATCCGCAATCTGCCGAGCATCGAATTGCAGAAGCGGCCTTCGCCCCTCAGCTACTTCGAGCGGCTCGCCGTCTATTTCTCTTTCGAGGGCGCGCTCGAAGGCGTGAGCCGCAAAGAGACGGTCGAAAACCTCGCAATCTTTGAGAGCGAGACGGGCGGCGTGCCCATCATCACGCCGTCGGTCGTGCAGCGTCTCGATGTCAACCCGACCTTCTCCGTCCCCGTCTATTTCAACGGCTGGTCGGCGACGACCACGGCCTCGCTGCGCGGCACTTACTACTCGAACTCGATTGACCCGCTGACGCGCATCGTGCTTGGCCGCGACGTATCGCGCGCCTACGCCAATTTCAGTCTCGACGTGAGGTCGCCCGCGCTCGCGCGCAACTTCTATCGCGGCGACGACAGCCTCCGCTTCCGCCACGTCATCGAGCCTTACGTCGTCTACCGGAAGATCACCGGCATCAACAATTTTCCGCGCATCATCCGGTTCGACGCGACCGATGCCATCGCCGACACGAACGAGATCGAGTATGGCGTCACCAACCGCTTCTTCAAACGCCATTCGACCGAGAACGTGAGCGGCAAGACGCCAGCGATGAACGGCGCGACGACCGATGCGACGACGAACGGAAACGGCAACGGCCAGAGGTCGCTCGCGCCCGTGTCCACGCGCCCCGAAGAGGTGTTGTCCGTCACGGTGCGCGGCAAGTATTTCTTCGACCCGTATTTCGGCGGCGCGCTCATCGCCGGGCGGCGCAACCAGTTCTACCCGATCAACACTTTCTCCGGTTTCACCTATGGCGGCGTGCCGCGTCGCTTCTCGCCCATCAACGTCGAGGCGCGTTACCGCCCGCACCCGAACCTGACAGCCGACGTGCGCACCAATCTCGACGTGCAGGGCGGCGGCGTGCGCGACCTCGCCGTCAGCTTCGGCATCAACCGGCGGCTCGTGCAGGCGTTTCAGACCTTCTACTACACGCGCGCCATCACGCTCGCGCCCTCCCTGAGCCAGTTTGCGGACGCGCGCGGCAAAGAGGCCGGGACGTTGCGCGGCGCGCAGTGGAGTCCGTATATTTTCATCGGCAACCGCGAGCGCGGGCTGTTCGGCGGCGCGGCCTTGTTCTTCGATTTCCAGAACCGTCCGGGCAAAAACTCGCCGCTTATCAGTTCGACCGTCACGGTCGGCTACGCCTGGGATTGCTGCGCCGTAACGGTGCAGGACGGCTTTTTCAATGTCGGCCTCCGCAAAGAGAACCGCGTCGTTTTCAGTTTCCGCCTGAACGGCATCGGCACGTTCGGCACCGAGCAGATCGGGCAGAATTTCCGTTAACATTCAGGCCGCCGCGCGCCCGAAATGCCTTCAAACATCCGAAAAATATTGTGCGCGCGTACATCTTAGGAGCGGCCATCCGGCATCTGAATGGAGTTCACAAAGCCGTAACTTGGGCTTTCGCCGGACAACCCCCTACAACTCTAATTTTCAGGCTATTTTCGCCGAATCGTAACGCGCATTGAGCAACCCGGGCGGGCGCGGTTTTTTTCATACAGGAGAATTTTAGATGTTTCGTTCCCCGTTAGGCCGGAAACTGTCAGGCCGCGTGCGTCGCGCGCGCCGTGTCGTTTTAGTCGTCAGCCTGTTTGCCGCCGTCGCCGCGCTCCCCCACATCAACGCGGGCGCATGGCAGCAAGAGGATGAAACGCCCCGCTCGAAGGCGCAGCCGGCGTTGAAGGGGCAGGCCAACGTGATCGAGGGAGCGGAGTTCGTGCCCGGCGAGGTGCTCGTCCGTTTCCGCACGGAAACTGCGGCCAAGACGGCGGAAGCGGTCGCGCTGCCGCTGCGGGCGGCTGAAGGCGTGGAAGCGAACATCGAATTCTTCGGCGGCTCGGAGATTGTCAGCGGTTTGCGCTTCGTCAAAGTTGACCCGGCGCGCACGCTCGAAGCCGTCGCCGAACTCGCCAGCCGTGAAGATGTTCTCTACGCCGAGCCGAACTACATCTGGCGCGCCAAACTCACGCCGAACGACCCGCGCTACGTGAGCGGCGAGATGTACGGCCTGAACCGGATCAGCGCGCCCGCCGCGTGGAACACCACCGTCGGCAGCCAGAGCGTCGTGGTGGGCGTGCTCGACGGCGGCGTGAACATCAGCCATCCTGATTTGAGTCCTAACATCTGGGCGAACCCCGCCGAGGCCAACGGCGCGACGGGCGTTGACGACGACGGCAACGGCTTCATTGACGACGTGAACGGCTGGGACTTCGTGCACGGCGACAAGACGGTCTTCGACAACGAGGACGGCGACGACCACGCCACGCACGTCGCCGGGACAATCGGCGCGAAGGGCAACAACAACATGGGCGTCGTGGGCGTCAACTGGGATGTCAGCATCCTCTCGCTCAAGGTGCTCGGCCCTAACGGCGGCTCGACCTCGAACATCGTCAGCGGCTACAACTACGCGCGCAAACTGCGTGAGGCGGGCGTCAACCTGCGCGTGCTGAACAACTCCTACGGCGGCCCCGGCAAGTCGCTCGCCGCGCTCGACGCCATCAACCAACTCAACAACGCGGGCATCCTCTTCGTCGTCGCCGCGGGCAACTCGTCGCGCGACAACTTCAGTTTTCCAGACTTCCCCGCCAGCTACGACGCGCCGAACGTGCTCGCCGTCGCCTCGACCAACAGCGGCGACTTGCTCTCGCCTTTCTCGAACTTCGGCGCGCGCCTCGTCAGCATGGGCGCGCCCGGTTCAAACATCCTGAGCACCACGCCGAACAACACTTATTCGTTCTTCAGCGGCACTTCGATGGCCTCGCCGCACGTGGCGGGCGCGGCTGCGCCCATCTGCGCCGCCAATCCCTCCATCACCACGGCGCAACTGCGCGGCGTGCTCGCCTTCACCGGCGACCGCATCTCCGCGCTCGAAACCAAGACCACGACAGGTCGCCGTTTGAACGTCGCCAATGCGTTGGCGAGCGCGCTTGACAACGATGTGACCGCGCCCGCAGCACCCGGCAACTTCCGTGTGACCGAGCAGAATGGCCGCAGCGTAACGCTCGCGTGGACTGCGCCCGGCGACGACGGCAACACCGGCACGGCTGCCGACTACGACTTCTTCTTCATCAACCCGACGACGCAGGCCACGATCCTGCTGCCGACGACGCTCATTCCCGCCGCCGCAGGCACGCAGCAGTCGGTCGCCGTCGATGTCCCGTTCAGAAATTTCAGCGGCACGATCCAACTGCGCGCTTACGACAACGCGGGCAACCGGAGCAACGCGTCGGTCAGCGTAACGATCCCCGTCAATCCCGGCAGCGACCCGTACATCGTCGCGCTCACCGCCGCGCAGCCTGTGCCGGAAATGGCGGGCGCAAGTCTGGTGACGGGCGACGACAAGTACGTCACGCAAAACCTGCCTTTCGCGTTCCCGTTCTTCGGCGTGAACCACAATAGCCTGACCGTCTCCACAAACGGCGTGCTCTACTTCTCCACGCCGCCGCGCCGGGAAAACGGCGACGCCGACGACGTGCCCAGCTCGGTCGAAGGCATGCAGGGGCAGACGATGATCGCGGGACTGTGGGACGACATAGACATCAATACGTCCGTGCGCCCCGGCAGCGGCATCTTCGTGACGCAGCCGGACGCGAACCGCATCGTCTTCCGCTGGCAGGGCGTGACGTTTCTTCAGCCGCGCGTTCATGTGAATATGGAGATCGAGTTGCGCAGCGACGGCACGATCCAGATGCGCTACGGCGACAACTCGCGCGTCTTCCCCGTGGTCGGCATTTCGAGCGGCGAGCCTGACGCCTACATCGTCACTTCGCACACGCGCGAATTTGTTTCTCCGAACCAGCCGCTTAGCCTGTCGGGCGCGCAGACCGTGACCTTCTCGCCGCGCACCACGCAGGTCTTCTCGATCAGCGGGCGCGTGGCGGATGCCGCCTCGAATGGCGTGTCGGTGACCGTCTCCCTGAGCGGCAGCAGTACCGATGCGCGGAATACCGACAGCAACGGCAACTATTCCTTCACCGGCCTCGCGGCGGGCGGCACTTACACCGTCACGCCCGCGCATCCCGGCTTC
>DASPJG010000281.1:0-7020 GCA_035628755.1 Pyrinomonadaceae bacterium | reverse complement strand
AGATCGGCATCATGAAGGCCATCGGCGCGGAAGACAGGGAGATAAAATTGATCTTCTTCGTGGAGGCCGGTTTGATCGGGCTGATGGGCGGCGTGGCGGGCGCGCTCGCCGCGTGGGCGATTGACGCAGTGGCGAACCGCCTCGCCTATCGCTTCATCCTCCAGCCGCGCGGCGTCTCCTACGTTGATTTCTTCGCGCTGCCGCCCTATCTCTGGCTCGGCGCGATCATGTTCGCCGTCGCCGTTGCCATCCTCGCAGCCCTCTACCCCGCCGCCCGCGCCGCGCGCATCGATCCGGTCAAAGCTCTCCGTCACGATTGAGCAGAAAAGATGAGGGGTGAATAAGAAAAGCACTCAGACGCGTGAGTGCTTTTCTTATTCATCTCTGACTTCTACTTTTAAACTATCGCGCCGCGACACCAACTGCACATGCGGTATTCCTCTTTCATGAAGAGGCCGATGAAGCAGAGCGGGAAGCAGGCGATGAGGAGCGTGAAGAAGACGACCCAGCCCGCCGTGCTGATGCGTTTGGCGATGATGGGCGGGAGGGTTGACTGGCAGTGAAGGCAGCGAAAATGCGCGGGCGCGTGTGGCGGCGCAAACGGCAGGACGGGCGCGGGCGGCGGATCGGTCGCCCAGAGGGGCAGCCCCGTGAAGTCGCTTTGCGGAGGCGGCGCATAGTCCGCAGGTGGGCGCGGCGCGGATTGACTGTTTGAAGCTAAGGCCACGCCGCAATAGCGGCAGATACGCGCAATGTCGGCGTTCGGCTGGCCGCAGTTGTGGCAGAAGATCGTGGACATAAAGTTGCGAGGCGTCGGCGAAGCGAAGGCGTTTTCCGCCGCCGCGCTCAGGAGCAGAGCGGCGGGTTCGCCACGGAGAACGTGCGTAAGATGCGTTCCGCCGTCTCGATCCCGGCGACCGTGAGCGCGTACTCGAAATTGGAGCGGGCTGGCGGATAGCAGGACGGCAGGCCGCGAACGCCGCCGAGGATGCCGCCGCCCACCGGGCGCAGGTGGACGCTGCCCTGATCTTTCAGCTTGCCCGTGACGGGTTCGAGCACGATGTAGCGAACGGACAAATCTTCGAGGCGCGTGCGCCGCGCCATCGGATCTAGGTCGAACGAATCGTTCTGTAATTCGATCCAGACGATGAAGGTTTTCGTTTCGGGGTTCTTCGCGCGCTTGTTCGCCTCGCCGCGCGACATCTCGCCCCCGGAAGCGACCTGCAACCGCCTGCTGTCTTGCAGACGCCGCCCCACCACGCCCGGCAGATTGTCCGCTATGCCGAGCGCGAAGCGCATGCCGGATGACGGCGAACCCGCGACGAGCAGGGAAATCTTCTCCGGTTCGGGCGTCGGCGCTTTGATGGGCGCGACCGTCTCGGCGGGCTTCGGCACGGGCGGGTCGCTCTTGGGCTTCGCCACGCGCCGTCCCGCTTGCGCATAACCCGCCCCCACCGCCGCCAGCAACAGCAACGCACAACAACAGACGGCGGCCACGACGCTCCGCGCCCGAACGCTCCGGTTGCGATATGAAAATTTTAGTTCACGCATAACTTATGTCACTTCCGCGCTGCAACTTTAACTCAACGAGTCTGACTTGATGAAATTCATTCTCACGCGCCGAGCGGCTTGCCGCAGCGATTGCAAAATTTGGCCGACGGGTCGCGTTGCGCCGCGCCGCAGTTTTCGCAGGTGTGGCCGCGCCTGAGGTCTGCGCCGCAAGTGGCGCAGAAGGCCGCGCCGGACATGTTGGTCGCGCCGCACGTGCCGCAACTGCCGGGCATCGGCGGCACGTACCCGCCCGCTTTGCGCGCGATGTGCGCCTCGATGATCTTCCAGGAGTCTTCCGTCAGGCGGTGTTGCCAGTATGCGCCGAGCGCGGGGAGCGCGAGCAGCAGCCCCGCCGAGAGGATGACTGCCACCGCCGCCACCGCCGCCTTGTCCAACCACTTCTGCATCCCGATCTCGACGCGCGTGCCGCCGTGCTCCGGCGTGATCTTGATCGTCAGCGCGGCTGAGAGTCCGGTCAGGTCGCGCAGCGTGCCCGACTTGCGCGCTTGCAGCACGGCGGTCTGCGCCACCTGCATTGACTGCACTTCATAGTCGCCCTCGTCGAACAGGCGACGCAACTCCGCGATCAAACTCTGCACCTCAACCTCAACGCCCGGATAATACCTGTTGTCCATAAATTTCGCCCCGCGTCCTTTCCGTTCTATCCTCAACGCCCTATTTCGCGTAAACTCATTCTACGCTCAAACGCGCCTGACAGTTCAACGTAGACGCGCAATCTTCCCTTAGGAGTCACGACTACATGAAAACGCCTCTCCTGCGCGCCGCGCTCGCGCTGTTTCTGACCATCAGCTTTCTCGTCTCCGCCTTCATCCCGCGCGCTCAAGCGCAAACGAACGCGGCTGCCGCCACCCCGCTCGACGGTTTCACCGCCGGGGAAGCGGAAGCCCAGCGGCAACTCGAAGAGCGTTTTCGCGCCGTGCCGCTTCCGGCTGCTTCGCGCGAACACCTGCGCACGCTCACGCGCGAGCCGCACGTTGCGGGCACGCCGGAAGACTACCGCACCGCCGTCTACGTCCGTGATCAACTGCGCAAGTTCGGCATCAGCGCGGAACTCAGAGAGTATCAAGTACTGCTCCCTTATCCGAAACACCCGACGATGCTCGAACTCGTCGCGCCGCGCCGCGAGAGCCTTAAGTTGGAAGAGGCCGTCCTGCCGCAAGACCCTTCCTCCGCGCACCAGCGCATCATCCCACTCTTCAACGGCTACAGCGCGACGGGCGATGTGACCGCCCCACTCGTCTACGTCAACTACGGCTTGCCCGACGACTACGCCGCGCTGAAAAAGCTCAAGGTGGATGTTAAAGGCAAGATCGCCATCGCGCGCTACGGTCGTTCGTTTCGCGGCGTGAAGGCGAAGGTGGCCGAAGAGAACGGCGCGGTCGGTCTCATCATCTACTCCGACCCGGCTGACGACGGCTACACGCGCGGCGACGTTTACCCGAACGGCCCTTGGCGTCCCGAGACATCCGCGCAGCGCGGCTCGGTCATGTACATCTTCCAGTATCCCGGCGACCCGCTCACGCCGGGCACGCCCGCCATCGCGGGCACGGCGCGGCTCAAGCAGGACGACCCGACGCTCAACATCCCCCGCATCCCCGTGCAGCCGATCTCCTACGGCGACGCGCGCCGTCTGCTCGAACCGCTACGCGGCCCCGTGCGACCCGAAGGATTTCAGGGCGGCCTGCCGTTTCCTTATCACGTCGGCGGCACGACGGACGTGCGCGTCCATTTGAAGACCAGCATGGATTTTCAAATCCGCACGATCTGGAACGTCATCGGTCGCATCGAGGGCGCGCAAGAACCAGACCGCTGGATCGTGCTCGGCAATCACCGCGACGCCTGGACGTTCGGCGCGGTTGACCCGAACAGCGGCACGACCGCCATGCTCGAACTCGCGCGCGGCTTCGGCGAACTGCTCAAACAGAACTGGCGACCGCGCCGCACGATCATCTTCGGCAGCTGGGACGGCGAGGAACACGGCCTCATCGGCTCGACCGAGTGGGTGGAAGAAAACGCCGCCGCGTTGAAATCCAACGCCGTCGCTTATCTCAACATGGACTCGGCAGTGTCCGGCGCGAACTTCGGCGCGTCGAGCGTGCCGACGCTCTGGAAGTTCATTCGCGCGGCTGCGCGGGACGTGCGCGACCCGAAGACGGGAAAGTCCGTCTACCAATCGTGGCAGGATCGCCTGAGCGAGTCGCGCCCCGAAGCCGAGTTGACGGACGCGGGCGCGGGCACGGACACCGCCATCGCAGAGGCGCGCATCAACGCGCTCGGTTCCGGTTCGGACTACACGCCCTTCCTCCAACACCTCGGCATCACCTCGCTCGACATGGGCTTCGGCGGCGACTACGGCGTCTATCATTCAACCTATGACTCCTTCAACTGGATGGAGAAATTCGGCGACCCCGGTTTCGTCTATCACGTCGCCGCCGCGCAAATCTGGGGCACGATGGCCTTGCGCCTCGCCAACGCCCGCGCGCTCCCCTTCGACTACACGGACTATGCGAACGAAATCCGCGACTTCTTCAACGAGACGCAGCGGACGGCCACGCGCCGCAAACTCGCCGACGACTTCGACGGGAAAGCCCTGCTCGATGCCGTCAAAGAATTAGGCGACGAAGCGGCGCGCGTTCAGTCTCGCCGGAATGCTCTGCTCAACGAGATCGAGTCGCGCGTCCGTGCGGGCGACACGGAGCCGCGCGCCATGATGCCGCTCAAGCGGCTCAACGACAGCCTCATCGCCGCCGAACGCGCGCTCACGGACGAACGCGGCCTGCGCAACCGCGCCTGGTACAGGCATCAAATCTACGCGCCCGGTCTCTACACGGGCTACGCCGCGCAACCGCTGCCCGATCTGCGTCAGGCGATTGACGACCGCAACACCACGAACGCGCGCGAAGCCGCCGCGCGCATCACGGAAGCCGTCCGCCGCGCGGTCGGAGTGTTGAGAGAGGGAAGGGGAAACTAGACGGGCGAGACCGTTGAAACAAAAGTCGAAGGCCGCCGGATTTCTCCAGTATCCGGCGGCCTTCGACTTTTCGGTGAAGAGTGTGTAGCGAGCAGGCGCGCTTCAGTTTTTCTTCTTCTCGTCCTTTTTCTCCGTCGCCTCGGCGGGCAGTTGCTTCGCCGCGTCAATGATCTGTTCGAGGTTGTCAATGGTCTGTTCGAGGGCTTCGCGTTCGCCCGCGGCGGCTGAACTTGTGCGGAGCGGCGTGAGTTGGGGGAGGAAGCGCGCGGCGGAGGCGGAGAGATGTTTGACCGCTTTCGGGATGAGGGAACTGCCCGGCGTGCGCACGGCCACGTCGTCTATGTTGTTGATGGCTTCGTCGAGGATGCGCGCGAGGTCATTTAATAACTGGGCGCGCGTGCCCTTCGGAAGTTCGCCCCACTTCTCCACCTCCTTGACCGACGGAGTTGGCGCGTCGGCTGCGCCGGTCAGGGCGGCGACGCGCCTCTCGGCGATCTTGACGAAGAGTGCGACGCGGCGGTCGAGTTCCTGCGTGTCGCGCACCATGTCCGTCTCCTGCTCCGTCAGGTGCTCGCGCCTCTGAACGCCGGAGGCGTTCGAGCGCGCGACGGGCAGCAGCGAGACCGCGACGAGCGCGAGCAGCAGAAACGCAGACAGGCGTGAGAGACGGGGCGCAAAGTTTTTCATCATGTGGCTCACTTTTTGATCCGGTGTCTAAAAAATTTATCTCCGTCGCGCCGTCGCGCACGGCGAAGAGGCGACGGCCAACGAGGCATCGTGCGAACTCGAACGAGCTTCGACGGGTTGTTCGCTATCAACGAATAACCGTGTCGCTATAGAAGGCTTCGACGGCTTCGGTGCGCAGTTCGCGGACGATCCTGTTGAGCGCGAGCAGATTGCCCGCGAACTCGCCCGGCGTCGCGCGGCGCATGGCCTCGATGCGCGTGGCGTGCCTGCGCAGAGATTGTTCGATGCGTTTGAAGAGATCGCGCGAACGACTCCCGCCGTCGCCCTTGCGATATAAATATTGGATGGCGTCTTCCATCAACGCTTGATAGATGCCGAGTTCGGCGGTGGCGGCGTTGAATTGTTTGAGTTCCGTCTGCTGCTCGGCGCGTGCCAGCCGCGCCTCCGCCAGTTCGAGACTCAGGCGCGTGCGCGCCTTCTCATCGCGCGCGGACAACAACTGCGTGCGCGCCTCCTGCGGGATGTAAGTCATGGGCGGCGGCGCGGGCTGCGGCGGCACGACGAAATCCTGCGCGCGCGCCTGCGACGATAGACCAACGGCCAACAGGCACGCCGAGAGAAGCACGAGACGCTTTTGATAGAGAATTGGACGGTTCATGTGTGCGTGCGGCAAACTCTTTCCAGAATCGGTTGACGCTTCCTAATTCTTCTTCTTCCGCTTCGCGCCCTGCCCGTTCTTGATCTGTTTGCGCAGGTTCGGCAGGCGCAGGTTGACCTTCTCCATTTCCAGCCCGTTCTGCGCGGCATCGGCCTTCGCCAGAAACGTTTCATAGGTTGCGAGCGCGAGTTCGTACTGGCCCGTCAGGTCGTACGCGCGCGCGAGGAGAAAATAGGTGACGGGGAGTTCGGGACGCGCCCGGTTGAGCCACTGGTATTCGACGAGCGCATCCGGGTACTGTTTCAACCCGTCGAGGGCGGTCGCGAGGTTCGCGTGCGCCGCGTAGTTGTCGGGCGCGCGGGCAAGTATGCGACGCAGGAGCGCGGCGGCCTCTTCGAAACGACGCGCCTGCACGAGGGCGGATGCGTAGCCGGTCGCGTAGTTGATGCTGGTCGGCGCGAGTTCGGCGGCGCGGCGATAATAAGTGAGCGATTTGTTCGGGTCGGTGGTGCGATATTTTTCGCCCGCGAGCGCGTTGTAGTTGGCGAGGCGTGCGCGTAACTGCGCCGAGTCCGGCGCGGCTTTGAGAGCCGCTTCGACATCCGCGATGGCGCGCTCGTAGTCGTCCGTCCCGGCGGCGAGTTCCGTCCGCTCCTCGATGGCGGCGACGTTGCCGGGATCGAGTTGGAGCGCGCGTTCGACGCTCGCGGCGGCAGCCATATTGTCTCCGGCGATGCGTTCGATGCGTGCGCGCGTCGCCCACATCGCGGCGGTCGCGTTCGGCTCGGCGGTGGCGCGCCGGATCAGTTTGACGGCCTCTTCCTTCGCGCCCGCGCGCAGGCGCAAATCCGCGAGGGCGGCGAGGGCGTTCGCTTCTTTCGCGTCGAGTTCGACGGCGCGGCTGAGAAACGGCTCGGCTCCGGCGTCGTCGCCCGCGCCGACTAGAAGGAGACCGAGCGCGGTTTGCGGGAGCGACCAGTTGCGGCGCAGTTCGACGGCGCGGCGCAGCGACTTCTCCGCTTCCGGCAGTTGTTTGAGCGAGATGAGCGCGACGCCCTTCTGATATTCCGCTTCGGGAAATTCGGGGCGCACCTTAATGGCTTCCGCGTAAAGTTCGACGGCGCGGGCGAGG
>DASPJG010000280.1:0-5337 GCA_035628755.1 Pyrinomonadaceae bacterium | reverse complement strand
TCCTCGGCACAGGAACTTCGACGGGCGTGCCTTCCATCGGCTGCGAGTGTGAGACGTGTACGTCGGACGACCCGCGCGACCGGCGGCTGCGCGTCTCCGTCCTCGTCGAGCACGACGGGCAGAGCGTGCTGATCGACACCTCCTCCGACTTTCGCCAGCAGGCGCTCCGGCAGAAATTGAAACGGCTCGACGCCGTGCTCATCACGCATTGTCACGCCGACCACATCTTCGGCCTCGACGACATCCGCCCGCTCAACTTTCGCCACGGCGCGCTCGGCGTCTACGCCAACGAACGCGCGTGGCGCGACATCCGCCGCATCTTTCAATACGTCTTCGAGCCGTCGCACTTCGGCGGCGGCCTCCCGCAAGTCGTCGCGCACACGGTCGTTGACGGCGCGCCGTTCTGTCTCAGCCGGGACTTTCGGGTGACCCCGCTCGAAGTCATCCACGGTCGGCTGCCCGTCGTCGCCTACCGCTGCAACGACTTCGCCTACGCGACCGACCTCAGCGAGATTCCGCCCGCCACGCTCGACGGCCTGCGCAACCTCGACGTGCTCGTCCTCGATTGCCTGCGGCTCACCTCGCACCCGACGCACCTCTCGCTCGAACGCTCGCTCGCCTACATCGAAGAACTCAAACCGCGCCGCGCCTACCTGACCCACATCGCGCACGACATCAAACACGCACGCGACTCCGCGCTGCTCCCGGGCGGCGTCGAGTTCGGCTACGACGGCATGGAGATAACAGCATAGTCAATTGTCCGTCGCCCGTTGTTAGTTGTCAGTTGTTCAATCCAATTTTCAGGCGATGAGTGTAAACAGCACATGCAACTGACCACGGGCTACCTGACGACGGACTACTTTTATGCGCCTCTTTCACGGAACTGACAACGCGGAGATCGCAAGGCCGACCGTGCTCACGCTCGGCGTCTTCGACGGCTTGCATCTCGGCCACCAGTTGATCATGCGGACGGTGGTCGAGCGTGCGCGCGCGACCGCCTGCGTGCCGACCGTCATCACCTTCGACCCGCACCCGCGCGCCGTGCTGCACCCGGAATCCGCGCCGCCCCTGTTGCAGACCTTCGACCAGAAGATCGAGGCTTTCGGCGTGCTAGGCATCGAGCAGGCAATCGTGATCCGTTTCGACGAGGAGTTCGCGCAAATTCGCGCCGAGGAATTCCTGCGCGACGTGGTGCGGGATCGTTTGCAGGCGAGGGAAGTGTATCTCGGTCGCGGCTTCGCGTTCGGGCGTGGACGCGAGGGGAACATCGAGTTGTTGCGGGCGGCGAGCGGGCGGCTCGGATTCCACGCCGATGAGGTGGCGGAGGTGCGCCTGCGCGGGCGGCGCATCAGTTCGAGCCGGATTCGCGAGATGCTGGCGGCGGGACGCGTGAATCTGGCGCGGCGCATGTTGGGACGGCCTTACGGCGTCGAGGGGCGCGTCGTCAGGGGCGACGCGCGCGGTCGCACGCTCGGCTTCCCGACGGCCAACCTGCAACCGCAAAACCGCGTCATCCCGCGCGGCGGCGTCTATGTCACTGCCACGCTGATCGACGGCGCATGGCGGCGCAGCCTGACCAACGTCGGCACGCGCCCGACCTTCGCCGCGCACGACGCCGAGCCTTCCGCCGAAACTTACGTGATGAACTGGCGCGGCGACCTCTACGGCGACGTGGTGCGCGTGCGTTTCCTGCATCGGCTGCGCGACGAGCGGAAGTTCGCCTCCATCGCCGACCTGAAGGCGCAGCTTGAAAAAGATGTCGCGCGCGCCGCACGCTATTTCGCGCACCCCGGCGTGCGCAGTTCGCTGGCGATTATTTGAAGCAGAGGCGCGCACCCGCTGCCGGGAAAAACGCCGCCCCGTCGCCCGCTTCTCCGTCCCGCTCGAACTCACCCGCAAACCCGTCCGGCACATGAGCCGCACACGCAAGGACGCGCGGCGGGCATATCAAATCTAAACCGCATCTAATCTCCGCCCATCAGCGTACAAGTAATGAACCTGACTGTTACAGGATTGCGACAAGTGTGACTTATCATCAAAGCGAACATGGCAACGACTGATCAAAAACCCGGCTCTTTAATTCCGCTCAACGGCCACGGCAAAAACGGCGGCGCGCACCGGAACGGCGACGGGCGCGCAACTTCCGCAGCCTTGAGTCTCGTCACTTCCGCGCGCTCCGGGCAGCCGCCCGCAACCGGCGACGCTCAAGAGCGAATTGCGCCCGCCGTCGAAGCGAAGGCGCGCGTCGAAGGCGACGCGGCACAGCTGGCGGGCGGCTGGCGCGGGTGGTGGCGAACTTTGCAGGTCGTGCGCGTGCTCGGCACGCTCGGCTTCTACCTGTTTCTGGAAAACTACGAG
Source organism: Pyrinomonadaceae bacterium (assembly GCA_035628755.1). GTDB lineage: Bacteria > Acidobacteriota > Blastocatellia > Pyrinomonadales > Pyrinomonadaceae > JAIVJZ01. Next base: position 2,979 of record DASPJG010000280.1, on the reverse strand, counting down.
GCGCGCGCGAAGTTTAACCGGCGCATGAGCGCGCGACGGCTCGAAGAGGCGCGCGTGCGCGGGCGTTCCGCGCTGCTGCGTGCACAGGCGCGCGACGTGTTCAGCCGCGCGGTTGATCGCCTCATTCGCCTCGTGCGTCACGTCGTCTTTCGCGGGGCGGACGAATCGAGCAGCAAGGAAGCGCGTCTCATCCAACAGGCCGTGTGGTTGAAAACGCGCCTCATCAAACTCGGCCCGACCTTTATCAAGATCGGGCAGTCGCTCGGCACGCGCGGCGACTTGCTGCCGCTCGCCTACGTCAGGGAACTCTCGCTCCTGCAAGATCAAGTGCCGCCGTTCCCGACGACGGAGGCTTACGCGCGCATCGAAGCCGAACTTGGCCGCACGTTGCAGGAGGCTTATGCGGAGATTGACGCCGCGCCCGTGGCCGCCGCTTCGCTCGGTCAGGTTTACCGCGCGCGGCTGCACACGGGCGAAGAGGTCGCGGTCAAGGTGCAGCGTCCCGGGCTTGCGGAGATGGTCAGCCTCGACCTCGCCGTGCTGCGCCGCATCGTCGCGCGCCTCGCGCGCTACCCCTCGCTCAACGAGAACGCAGATTGGCAGGGGATGCTCGACGAGTTCGACGAGACGATCCACGAGGAGATGGACTACGCGCAGGAAGCCCGGAACGCCGAACGCTTCCGCGAGAATTTTAAAGGCTGGCGCGTCATCCACGTCCCGCGTATACACCTCACGCATTCGACCGCGCGCGTCCTGACGATGGAGTTCATTCGCGGCACGAAGGTGGTCGAGATCGAAGCTCTGCGCGCGCGCCGCATCTCGCCCGTCAAGGTCAACCGCCTGCTGATTCGCACCTACTTGAAACAACTGCTCGAAGACGGTTTCTTTCACGCCGACCCGCACCCCGGCAATTTGCTCGTGATGGACGACGGGCGGCTCGCCTTCTTTGACTTCGGCATGACCGGACGCATCACGCCGCGCCTGCAATCGCAGATGATCGACGCCTTCTTCCACGTCGTCTCGCGCGACGTGCACGGCCTCGCACAGGATTTGATCAACCTCAACTTCCTCAAGCCCGGCGTTGACCCGGAACTCGTGCGCCCCGTCGTCGAGGGACTGTTCGAGCACTATCTCAATCTGAGGCTTGGCGAAGTGAACTTCAAGGAGTTGACGTATGAGTTGGCGGAAGTGATGTACGAGTACCCGTTCCGGCTGCCGTCAAACTTTACCTACGTCATGCGCGCTCTGATGACTCTGGAAGGCATCGGCCTCATCACCGACCCCGGTTTCAGTTTCTTTGAAACCGCGAAGCCTTACGCCAAAGAGTTCATGCTGCGGCGCGAGGGCAAGCATTTTCGCAAGCTAATCCTCGACAAGTTCATGGGGCGCGACAACGAAGACGGGCGCATCGAATGGGGCAAGATGTGGAAGCTGGCGAAGATGGCCGCCAAGTCGTATCTGGAAAAATAAAGATCAATCCCGCGCAAAACCTTGAGAGCCGCCGCAAACACGATTGTTTGCGGCGGCTCTTGAAGTTGAAGGCGGCTGGCGTGTTATTTCCGCGCGGCGCGAATGGCGTTGAAGAGCAGCGGGTAGGTGGCGGACGATTGAGCGCGGTATTGCGGGCGGAAGCCGAAGAGATAGATGCGCCCGCGCCCGCGCGCCACTTCGACGAGCGCGGCCTTGCCCTTGATCTTCTCCGCGCCGAGCAGCCAGCCCGAGAGCAGCGGGTCGGCCTTCGCCGGGTAGCGCGCAAGGACGCGCACGCGCGCGGCGTCCGCCGCCGCATCGCTCAACTCGAAGACGGGCGAGTCTTCCGCCCACGCGATTGACTCGCGCGGCATCCCGGCGGCGATGGGGTGCGACGTGTCGAGTTCGGTGCGCAGGATCGAGCCGGGCACGTAGAACTCCGTCTCCTTGAGTCCTTCGGTCACGTCGCGCACGGGGAGTTTGAGTTGTGTGATGGCGAAATCGGAAGCGCGATTGAGCAGGATGAGCGTGCCGCCCGCTGCGACGAATTCATCGAGCGCGCGCACGCCTTCCGCGCCCAAACCGCCCGTCAACTCTTCGGGCATCGCGCCCTTGCGGTGGCCTTCGAGCAAGGCGCGCGGCGAATGGTCGGGGATGATGATCGCGTCGTAACGGGCGCGCAGGTTTCCGGCGCGGGCTTCGCGGTCTTCGAGCGAGACGTAGGAGATGTTGTTCTGTTCGAGCGTCCAGCGCGTCCAGCCTTCGTCCATCGAGGGAACGTGTGAACGGTAGAGCGCGAGGCGAACGTTCGGGCGCGGCGCGGGCGCGGCGTCACTGAAGATGCGCGCGCTGAGCTTCGTGTATTTGAAAGGCGTGTTGACGGGGCGGGCTTCGACGCCCATCAGCAGCGGGAGCGTGTGCGCCGTCACGTCGTAGGGCGAGATGGGATGCCCGGCCTCGTCGCGCAGGTCGGGGTAGCGTTGCGTTTCGAGCAGGGCTTTGGCGAAGCTGCCATAGGGCTGCGCCATCCTGATGACCGCCGTGCCGCTCGCGTAGCGCGCGCCGCCCAACGTGAACGCCCCCGCGTAATCAACTTCGACGCCGCCGCGCTGCAAGATGCGGATCAACCTCTGGTCGTTCTGCGTCTGCGCGACCGACTGTGCGTGAGGAATGATGTAAGCGAAAAGTTCGCCGTCGCGGCGTTCGCGCACGGCTTCCTCGCCCACTTCGTAAAAGCGCGTGAGCCAGCGTTCGCGGTTCTCGGCGGCGTGACGCAGGAGCGCGAACGCGCCCGCCGTCATGTAGTTCGTGATGTCGCGCAGACGCCACTCGCCGCCGCGCCAGACGGGGCTGAAATTGACCGACTCCTTCTGCGGGTCGTAGCCCTCGCGCGAGCGCAGTTGTTTGAATTCGAGGGTGATCGGCGTTGCGATTTTGGCCGAGGCGGTTTCGGAAAGGATGCGGACGCCGCCGTGGTAATGCGAGTAGGCGCGCGCGGGCGTCCACGCG
>DASPJG010000279.1:0-2282 GCA_035628755.1 Pyrinomonadaceae bacterium | reverse complement strand
GCTGGCGGGTGGAGAGGATGCCGACGCGCAGGTAGGCCGTCGCGTTCTCCGGGTCGCGGTTGGTCGCCTCGAAATAACTCTCAACCGCCTCTTTAACTTGCTCGGTCTTCTCGTAGGCGCGGCCAAGATCAACGTACACGTCGGCGCGTTCGGGAAACTGGCGCGCGATCTGCTGGTAGGCATTGACGGCGCGCGTGTAGTCGCGCGTCACGGTCGCACGGATAGCTTCAAAACGCAGGGCGTCAACTTGCGAGAGGGCGTCGCGTTCGGCGGCGTGCGACACTGCGCGCAGCATCGAGTCGCGTGCGCCGTCGGCGTCGTCGAGTTCGGTTAACGCCTCGGCCAGACGCGCGTGCGCGAGCACGAACTTGTCATCGAGAGAGGTGGCTTGCAGCAGCCGGCGGCTCGCCTGATAGTACGCCCCTTCCCGCAATAAATTTGTGCCCAACTCGTAGGCGGCCTTAGCCCCTTCCGAAGGCTCGTGCGGCTCGGTGCGCAACAGCCAACTCGCCCCCCACGCGACGCCCGCCAGCACTGCGACGCCGATCAGCACGGCGGCGATAGAGAGGCGCGGGCGGCGCAGGTTGTCCGAGAGCGTCGTCAGCGAAGAGGCACGGTAGGCGTTGGTGCGGTAAGTGCCGGTCGCGTTGGAGGTCATGCTCGGCGTGCGCGTGTCGTCCAACTCGGAGAAATGAAAGCTGAGCGCGCGCAAGTCGGCGACCAGGTCTTCGGCCTTCTGGTAACGATCTTCGGGTCGCTTGGCAAGGGCTTTCAGGGTGATGCGGTCGAGTTCAGAGGGCACGAGCCGGTTGAGCTCCGAGGGCGGCGGCGGCATGACGTGGAGCACCTGCGCCGCAATCTCTACCACGGTCGCGCCGGAGAAGGCCGGACGCCCGGTGATGCTCTCGTAGAGCAGCGCGCCGAGACTGAAGATGTCGCTGCGCCCGTCAACGGGTGCGGCCTTGGCCTGTTCGGGCGAAAGATAGAGCGGCGTGCCGAGCATCACGTCGCTGCGCGTTTTGACGCCCGCGAGCGTCGCGGCGTTCTGGTCGAGTTCCGCGTCTTCGGTGATGAGCTTCGCCAGCCCGAAGTCGAGCACTTTTACTTCGCCGCGCTCGGTGACGATGACGTTCGAGGGCTTGATGTCGCGGTGGATGATGCCGCGGCGATGCGCCTCGCTGAGAGCCTCGGCCACGTCGGCGATGATCTCGATGGCGCGCGCAATGGACAACTCCCCGGCACGCATCAGGTCGCCCAACTCCCGCCCGTTGACCAACTCCATGACGATGAAGGGTCGGCCATCGGGCGTCTCGCCGTAATCGAAAAGCGTGGCGATGCGGGCGTGGCTGAGAGCGGAGATGGAGCGTGCTTCACGCAGGAAGCGCGCGTGATGGTTGTGGCTGTCGGGCGCGGCGGAAGGGATTTTGATGGCGACGCGCCTGCCGAGCCGCGTGTCTTCCGCTTCATAGACCACTCCCATCCCGCCCTCGCCGATCTGTTCCAGAATTCGGTAATGGGAAATGGTCTGCCCGATCATATATATGGATTCCTTATAGCCCCGATAAGCGTGCGGGTATGGCGTGATAAACAACGAGCCGCTTGCCCAATGCGGCGTTTGGAGTGGCTCGGAAGAACTCGTCTGTTCGTCTGCGCACATTCTGCGACAAAGCACCTAGCATTTCAAGGGCAAAATCATATGAAGGATCACTCTTCACCCCGAACGCAATGACCTGCGCGCGCGCGCGCACGCCGCGTCGCCGCGCCCGTTTTCGACCTCTCCGGTGCGGCTTTTCCGCCTCGCGCTCCGCCAAACTTAACTCTTGCGCTTGGCGGCAATTGCGTTCATACTTTCGCCTGTTTAAAAGTTCCTGCTCTCGCGCATCTACGGTGATGCGCCTGCCCGCGACTGATGTTAGGCGACGGCGTTCGGCTGGGGAGAGAGCGAGGTTGGGTAGTGAATCTGTTAGAAGCCGCTCTCGTTAGTGTTAGAGCAGCGGGCGTGTCGCCGCCGAGCCGTTTGCCAGAGGCTTTCAAAGGCTCTGCCAGCTTGATCTGAAAGACGCCCGCGCTTCCTTAGACTTTTAAGGGAAAAAATATGGGCACGAAACTTTACGTGGGGAACCTCTCCTTCCGCACCACAAGCGACGAACTGCGCGACCTGTTTGCGCAGGCGGGCGAGGTGGAGTCGGCATCCGTGATCGAGGACAGGGAGACGGGTCGTTCGCGCGGCTTCGGCTTCGTCGAAATGGCGACGGCGGAAGGCGCGGCGGCGGCCATCGAAC
>DASPJG010000278.1:0-3468 GCA_035628755.1 Pyrinomonadaceae bacterium | reverse complement strand
CTGATCGCGCCTGAGCCACGTCGCGCCGCGCCGCGTGACGTAAGACATCTGCTCCCACAGGCGCGAACTCGAAACGAACGACTGCCGCAGCCGATCCATGCACGCGCGCTCGTCTGCCGAGAGCGCATAGGGGTCTGAGGGGTCGAGCGTGGGCAGGTGCGCGTCGAGCAGCGGGTGCGTGCGACCGTCAATTTCGACCGTGCGACTCCCGGCGTCGATCCGGTGCAGGAGGTTGCGCCGCTCCATGTCCCATTCGGGATGGCGGCGGATCGTCTGTCCTTCGAGTTTGAACTGGATGACGGCAATCGCCTTCTGCATCCGCGCCATGAGCAGATCGTCGCGCAAGCCCGTCCCCTTCGTTTTGAAACGCTCGCAGGGGTCTTCGGCGTAGACGGTGCGCGCCAGCCTTTCGAGCGGCGTGATGATCAGCCCGTAGCCCTCTTCGAGTTGGGAGAGGCGGCGATAACGCAGAGAGATGCGCAGCACCGTCGCGATCAAGGCTTCCTGCCCCAGACACGCGCCCATCCACAGCACGTCATGATTGCCCCATGTGAACGAGACGTTCGGCTGCTCCGACAGGTAATCAACCACCTTGTCCAGTCGCGGGCCGCGGTCGCCGAGGTCGCCCGCCACGATGATCTCCGACACGGACAGGTTGCGCACCAGACGCGAGGCGGCGCGCACGGCCTGTAAATCCTTGTGATGTGCGGCGAGCGCGTCGATCATCGCGTCCACGTAGGTGTGCTCGCGCCTGCTCACGGGTTCGTCGCGCAGTTCCTCGAACAGTTCGGCGTATTCGGCGGGCATCAGCGCGTTCACCTGACGGTGACGACAACTGCGCGCCAGTTCGCGCACGATCTCGAATTGCCGCCGGAGCACTTTGCGCACCCACTCGCGCCTCACCTCGCGGTCTGTCATGCGGGCGTGCAGGTGCTCCATCAACTCGCGTGGGTAATAGAGGACGGCGAGCAACTCCTGCTGCTCGGCTTCGCTCAACGCGCCGTCGAAGAGTTTCGCGACGAGCGCGCGCAGGCCGCCGGAAGCGTTGTTGATGATGTGACGAAGTTTTTTGTACTCGCCGTGTACGTCGCTGACGACATGCACGACGCCTTTCGGCAGCGACAGCGTGGCCTTGAGGGCGGAGGCTTCGGCCAGCGCGGCGTCAGCCGTGGGGTAGTTTTGTGAGAGCGCGTGGAGGAGCGTCGAATCCTCGAAATGATGAAGGCCGGGCAAGATGTTCCTCCTGCGTCGGAGCGGTTTAACTTACAGGGGTCGGGCGAAGGCGGCGGGATACTAGCACAGCGGCAGGTCTAAATCTATAGCCTCAATTTTGGCGCGGGCGACGAAGAAAGCGAGAGGCCGAAACGTTTGGTTTCGGCCTCTCGCGGTGAAATTCAGGGCTTCGAGTGCGGAGCGGATTTTAACTTCAGTTGGCCGCCGCCTCCGGGTTCTGGAAGAAACTCTCGTCCATCCTGACGCCGTAGGTAACGGTCTGCACGCGCGACTCCAACACCTGTTTGTCGTCCTTGTAGAGCACGGAGCGGAAGGGCACGAGCGTGTTCTGCGAATAGCGATAGTCGTGGAACGTGCGCCGGTATTTGCTCGGCGTGGTGGCGTCGGGCGGCGTCTCCTCGTATTCGAGCCAGAGGACGCGCGCGGTCTTGCGGATGTCCGGGTTCGCGCTGATGTAGTAGCGCGTGCGGCTCTTATCCTTGTCCGTCAGGTCGATCACCCAGAGGTCAAGCCCCTTCAACTTCTCTTTGCCGACGAAGCTGACGGTCGAGCCGTTCTCTTTATAACGCAGCAAGGCGTCAATGCCGTGTTGCGACTGTGAGAGAAATTCCGCGGTCGCGTCCTGTTTCGGCGTGAAAGACGTGCCGTTGATGACGCCCCAGATACGCCCCTCGTTGAAGACAAGCGCGTACTCCATCGTGGGCATCTTCTGATCCACGCGAATCTTGTCCTTGCCCGCCGTTTCGCCGCGCACGAACCGCTGCTCGTAACTCGCCTCTTCGACGCGCCCGTCGCTCGCCGTGCGCGTCAACTTCCCGCGCTCGACGCCGTTGCGCCTGATCTGCTTCAACGTGTCGCGCCCGCCGCCCCCGCCGTAGACGAGAATCACCGTCTCGGCCACCTGCTCAGCCGTAGGCATCTGGGCATCCTTGCCCGTGACGGGTTGGAGCTTTTTATCCACCTTCAACTCCGGCGTCGGGGTAGGCACGGCGGGTTGCGTGGTTTGAGGCGATTGAGGGGTCTGGGCAAGCGTGTGGCGTGAGAGGCCAGCCGCGCCGAGCAGCATGGCCGCCAGCGCGAATAAATAAAAGCGTCGCAACACCGGTAACATCTCCTTAGAAATTGTCAGCTAAAAACCTTCGGGAGTGAAGGACGGAAAATCAAGCCGCGAATTGTAACATAGAAGCCGCCAGCCACAGGGCATCCACGCGCCATTTCGCGTCAAACACACATATTGATGCCGGAAACGTGCCGGACGGATGCCCGCCCCCCTCGCATTGACAACACCGCGAGGGGGCATGTAGAGTGCACGGTTTTCATAATCGCGCGATTGGCGACAGGTAAGATGATGTTGAACTCTATTTTGCCCGCCGCCGGTAGCTCCGGATTTTTTTGAAAGGATATAAAAAAAGTGAAGACTGTCGGTATTTTAGTTGGCCGCGAGAAGACTTTTCCGCAGGCATTGATTGACCGGATTAACGAGCGTGGCGGCGGGGAAATCGTCGCCGAGTATGTCGAGGTCGGCGGCGTGCGCCTCAACGAGGGACGCCGCTACGACATCATTATTGACCGCATTTCGCACGAAGTCCCCTTCTACCGTGCGTTCCTCAAGCGCGCCGCGCTCGAAGGCACGCAGATCATCAACAACCCTTTCTGGTGGTCGGCGGACGATAAATTTTTCAACTACTCGCTGGCGACGAAACTCGGCGTCGCCATCCCGCGCACCGTCCTCCTGCCGCAGAAAGACTACATCGAAGGCATCACGAGCGAGAGTTTACGCAACCTCGAATTCCCGCTCGACTGGCAAGGCATCGTGGACTACGTCGGCATGCCCGCCATCATCAAGCCGTTCGATGGCGGCGGCTGGAAGAATGTCTCGCGCGTCAACTCGATTGAAGAACTCTGGCAGATTTACGACACGACCGGCACGCTCTGCATGACACTTCAGGAGTTCATCGCCTTCGACCAGTTCGTGCGCTGCTACTGCATCGGGCAGGAAGAAGTGATGATCATGCCCTACGACCCGCGCAAGCCTTACCTGTCCGGCGAGCAGTACATCCAAGACCCCAACTATCTCTCGCCCGAACTCGCCGAGCGCATCACGAATGACGTGCGCACGCTCTGCCGCGCGCTCGGCTACGACATCAACACGGTCGAGTTTGCGATCAAGGACGGCATTCCCTACGCGATTGACTTCATGAACCCCGCGCCCGACGCCGAACTCATATCGGTCGG
>DASPJG010000277.1:0-23789 GCA_035628755.1 Pyrinomonadaceae bacterium | reverse complement strand
GCGGAACATAACCGCTGCCGACACTCTCATATTTCCGTTGAGGCGATCTGCGGGCACTGCGTGGTTTCAATTACGAGCCGCCGAACAACGGCATGCACCCGACGCTTCATCAAGCTGCCTTTCACGGAGATTGTGCAGAGGAGCAAGCGATGCCGTGCGTTAGGTGGCTTACTTAACGGAGGGCGAGAATGGTTCTGAGGAAACTCTTGAGTGTAGAGGTTCAGAAATTCCTTCATAGCATGTGGGCATTTACAAATTGCTCAGGAGTTCACCAGTGAACCGTCTAGTCATTGTGGCGTTAGCCTTGTCGATCATACTCGTCGCAGCCCAAGTCCTTACCGCGACCGCACAGCCGCGGTCTTCATTCGTGGCCGTGCGGAACCACCAGTTCTACTTGAACGGCAGCCCCTATTACTATGTCGGGACTAACTACTGGTACGGGAGTCTTCTGGGTCTCGAAAAGGACGACTGGAAGGGCATCCAGCGTTTGCGGAAGGAGTTGGATTTTCTCAAGGCAAACGGCGTCACTAACCTCCGGCTGATGGCCGGTGCGGAGGGCGTCGGGATGATCAACGGCGTGATCAGGGTGAGGCCGCCGCTTCAGCCGCGTCAGGGCGAGTTCGACGTGTGGGTTTTAGACGGACTCGATCTCGCGCTCTCCGAGATGGCGAAGCGCGACATGAAGGCCGTCATCTTCCTGAGCAACAACTGGGAGTGGAGCGGGGGCTTCCAGCAGTACCTCGACTGGAACGGACTTGTCCCGGAGGGAATGAGGACGAGGAAATTAACCTGGGACGAGCAGCGAGACATCGTTTCGAAGTTCTACGGTTGCGAACCCTGCAAGGCCGGTTACGACAAGCAGGTCAGCCTGATTCTGGGCAGGGTCAACAGGTACAACAAAAGGAAGTACATGGACGACCCGACGATCATGGCTTGGGAACTGGCGAACGAGCCGCGCCCCATGCGACCGTCCGCAGCCGACGCATACCGCCGCTGGGTTGCGGACGTAGCCGCCAAGATCAAAGCGCGAGACAAGAACCATCTTGTCACCATCGGCCACGAAGGCTACATGGGCACCGAAGACCTCAAGCTCTACGAGGAGATTCACGCCGACAAAAACGTTGACTACCTGACGATTCACATCTGGCCGAAGAACTGGGGATGGTTCACGGGTCACGCGGTAAGTGCAGGTTTCGGTAACGTGTTGGAAAAAACTCTGAGCTACATCAACCAACATCTGCCGGTGGCCGAGAGGCTGGGCAAGCCCCTCGTCATCGAGGAGTTCGGCCTACCGCGGGACGGCCACTCGTTCGACCCGACGTCCCCAACCTCACTGCGGGATGCCTACTACGCGCGTATATTATCGTTCGTAGAACAACACGCTGCGGCTAACGGCCACATCGCCGGGCTGAACTTCTGGGCTTTCGGGGGCACGGCCAGGCCGTTGAAGGGTCAGACGTTTTGGAAGGCGGGCGACAGTTACATGGGCGACCCGCCAATGGAGGAGCAGGGGCTAAACACCGTCTTCGACAGTGACGAGAGCACTTGGAAGGTGATCAGGGCGGTGGGCAAAAACCTGAGCCGAGGCAAAGCTGCTAATAATTAGGGTAGTGTTGCAAAAACTTTCCGGCTACACAAGATATTGAGGCAGCAGCAGCAGGCTCTTCAGCACAACTAATTGCGGCCAAAATATTTTTTGCAACACTACCCACGCGAGTGGGACTCTGTTACCGGGGGCGAGACCGGCGTAGTCTGGGCGCCGAGGCCAGTGATAGATGCCGCTGCCAGAAGGCGGGAGGTTCTGATAGTTGCATGTCGCACGCAGCAATTGGCTAGTGTGGCTCGATGATGATGTTCTGCCAAAACCACCAGTAGATGGGCGAAGTGCGGAATTGTTTAACCCAGGGTTTTACCAGCCAGTGTCTCCGCCCGTAGGTTATAGGAACAATAGCCGCGTCCTGCATCAATATTGTTTCGGCTTGCCGGTATAATTGCATCCGCACCTCCTGATCCATTACTCGCGTGGCCTGCTCCACCAACTCTTCAAAGGTATTATTTTGCCAGCCGGTTGTAAGCCTGAACGGACACACACGCAGAAAATTGTCCGGGTCAGGGTAATCGGCCAACCAGCCAGCCATGAAGATCGGGGGGGGCATTGTCAGCAGGGTGTCTGTTATGCCCCTGCCCGTCCACTTCTCTAATTCCCACCTGATCTTGACGCCCAGAACCTCTTCCCACTGGGTCTGGAGGTATTCGGCCATAGGCCTCCGGTCGTCGGTTGACAGCGCCTTTAATTCAGGGAAGTTGCGACCTTGAGGATAACCGGCATCGGCCAACAGCCTTCTGGCACGGTCGGGGTCGTATTTCACGCCTATGCCTGCGGAGTGTCCGGCCATGCCTAGGGGCACAAACCCGCCCGTGGCTGGGAACAAAGAGCCTTTTCTGGTTGTGTTGGCTAGCGTTTCTATGTCTATAGCTTGTGCAAAAGCTTGTCGAATTTCACGGTTGTCGAAAGGCGGCTGGCGTACGTTAAAACCGATGTAGTCGGTAGTCAACTCAGGCGCGGAAATATATTCCCCCGCGTGTCTCTGCCGGATCCGCTCAACCATCCGTGTGGGCGTGGACCAGAGCGGGAGAATGTCCAACTCACCTTTCTCGTAGAGCTCCAGCCGGGCGTCGGGATCGGCGATCAATGATATCTCCAAGTGCTCCACATTGCCGGGGAAACGGCCGCGATAAGCGGGGTTGCGCGATAAGGTCATGACTTGCCCCCGCTGCCAGCGTTCAAGCCGGAACGGCCCGTTCGTCACGATGTGTTCTGGCTCGGCCCAAGTTTGGCCGTACTTCTCGACGATGTGCTTGGGCACGGCGTAAGACGCGTGGTAAGCCAGCAAGTGGGGGAAGTAGCTGATCGGGCCTTCCAACTCCACTACCAGCGTCCGCGCATCGAGAGCCCGGACGCCAACCTGAGCGGCGTCTGCTATCTCGCCTTCGTGGAACGCTCGCGCGTTCTTAATCTCATATAGCTGCGAGCCGTTGGGTGAGTTGGTTGCCGGATCCAAGACCCGCTTCCACGCGTACTCGAAATCCGTGGCCGTAATGGGCATGCCATCACTCCAGAAAAAATCATCATGGAGGTGGAATTTGTAGGTTCGGCCTTCATCCAGCATTTCCCACTTGCGCGCCACTTCCGGGACAACTTCCATCTCCGCGCCACGCTCTAGCAGCCCGCTGAAGAGCGGATCAATGACGTTACCTGAGCCGATATCGTTTGCCGCCGCCGGGTCGAGTGTTTCCACGTCGGGTGATGCAACTCGTAAGCGAGTCGCGCCGGGCTTTGGCGAAAAAGAGGTCATATCCACCAATAGCCACAGCCTATTTGCCTCGGTAATGGCCTGCCGCTCCTGCGCGAACATGAAAGCGGCATGGTAAGTCCAGCCGAGTTTCATCATGGTTCGTGCCGCCCGCTCATAATCGCCCTGTTCCTTGAGAAAGCTGACAGCCTTACTGTACGCGTCAACCGCTTCTTGATTCGCGTATAGGGCGCGCGCCTTGTCTCCGACCCGGATAAAGTATTCGACCGCCTTGCCCTGTTCGCCCGCTATGGCGTAATGATGTGCGAGCGGGACGAGTATCTCTTCGATCCGGTCGGCATAGAGTTCCTCAAGCCAGCAGGCGACTTCGGCGTGCATCTTCTGCCGCTGGGCGGCGCCGAGTTCCTGGTAGAGATAGCGTTGAATCAGGGTGTGCGCAAACTGGTAATCAGACAAGGGCGAGTGGTTGACCTTTAGCTCCTTCACCAGGCGATGGCGATTCTCAAGCTCTTCGGACAGATCGCGCAATAGCTGACGCTCTTCCAGACCCTCCACCCGTGCGATCAGTTGCGCGGTGAATACCTGGCCCTGCACGCTGGCCGCAGATAACACGCGGCGCAGTTCCTCCGCCAGCCGGCTGATGCGCTCCTCGATCACGCCTTCCACCTTGGGCGGCATCCGCTCCCAGTCCAGTGTCGGCCCCTCCACCCACTGCCCCTGCTCGTCCTTGATCAAATCCCCTCTCTCCTGCATCGCCCGGAGCAGCTCGACCGTAAACAGCGGATGCCCGCCAGTATGGCGGAGCAACTTCTGCCTAAACTTCTGGCCGATTAGATTCGGCTCGGTATCCAAGAACGCGTTGATGAAGTGCTCGCTCTCAGTCTCCTGCACCCGCTCCAGGTCCAAGGTGACATTTTCGAAGTAGCGTGTAAACTCATGAATCACTTTTTCCAACGGATGCCGTTCGCTCGCCCGCCCGGCTGCTATTTCATCAGGCCGGTAGATGCCCAGTAATAACACCCGGCCTTGCCTCTCGTTCAGCGCGCGCCCGAGATGAAACAGTAAGCTGATGGACGACGGATCGGCCCATTGTAGATCGTCCAAGATGAGTAAGAGCGGGTGCTCTTTGGCCAGCGCACGCACTACGCTCGTATACTGCTCAAAAATACGTTTCGGCTCCATCTTAGCGTCGTCGGATGGGGTCTTCTCTTTGCGCTCAAGAAGTGCTTCCACCTGAGTCAGCAGCCCTAGTTTCTCCGCGGCAGCCTTACCCACCGAGCCGAGCAGCGCACCGCCCGGTATTAAGGCCCCGAGGAGATCGGGCCCGACCTCAACCAGGAGCTGAATCGATCTGTTCAATAGCTTACTCAGCCGATTGGCGTTCTCAGGGTTGAGCGTATTAGGGGGCAATCCTTCTGGATCGCCTGTTAAAAGCTGCAAGACCTCACGAAAAGGCAGGAAGGCGTCACCCAGCCCTGTGTACGCGGTACAAGTTCCCATCGCAACGATTAGATCGGGATCATCCTCTTGCGCGCGGAGCGCAAACTCTCTAACCAGGGCGGTCTTACCGCTGCCAGCTTCGCCAGCGACGAACGCAACTTGCCCCCGGCCACCTGCGGCATTGGCGAGAAACGTCCGCAGTCGCAGCAGTTCCTGCTCACGGGCGACAAATACCTGTTTCATGCTAAACCCCTTTTGTACACTCCAATTTGAACTGTTGGTAGGCCCGCGCGCCCTGTTTTCAGCGCAGCGGCATAACGCCAGCCATCACCCGCTGTGGAGACAACTAAACAACCACCCAAGCTGACGGATGAAGCCGCGCTATTTCGCGGTCGGGTGCATGCCGTTGTTAGGCGTGGCATCCCGGCTATTTACCGGCCACCCGGCTGATACGGAACCGGTCTTTCCTCCACGTCAGAGTATAGAGTTTGCGGCCTCGCCCGTCCGATACTTCGATGTTCCTTCCCCGCCGTGGGAGCGTGTAGGCCAGCTTCTTGTCGAACGCCACGGGGAGAGATGCTCTGGTGACGTCGCGCCATCTGCCGCCCTCGTAACTTAGCAGCAACAGGGTGGGCCAGTTACCCGATTCCTCACTCCACTCAGGGTCGTAGAAAGCACCGGTGCTGTAGGCGACGAGGTAGTTACCATTACTCTTCTTGAAGATGGCGAACTCGAAACCCGTCGGGTTGTCGGAGGCGTCATATGAGATGTACCCGTTAGGGATGTCAACGATCACGCCCCGGCGTTCGCCGCGCAGCATTTCCTCACGGAAGCGGCGCTCATAGCCCCCCATGTAGCGTTCCGGAACTAAGAGGAAGAAATCTGCGACCGTCTTCGGCTCGGACGATTGTGCTGCGGCCGTCCCGACTCCCGCAGCGATGGCAATCGTTACCGCACACAGGAAGCGGAAGATGATGTTGTGTCTACGGTTCTTAATTATCATAGTTTTCCTGATCCGTAGCGCCTAAGGATGAGTTGACCGGGCGCGGCGTCTACATACCACTCTCGAATCAACCAATCAAGTTGAGAAAGAGTCTATCCGCGCTCCGGTTCGATGATTCGTTGGGCGTCGTTTTCACTGGACAACGCCAATAATCGGCCCCAAGTCCGCTCTGGAGTCATTCCGCTGTAGTTTGACGGAATATAGGCTCGAAACGACACCATCCAGATACAGAGCGTCCTGGCATTGCAGTTCGTCGCGGAAGGAGACGGCCAACTCGTAGAAATTGATTGGCTGCTCGCTAATCACGAACAGGACGGTGTTCTTTGAAATGCCGACTCCATTGCGTATCAGCCGGGACGGCGACGCAGCATTAAACGCTGGATTAACAACACCGTTGCGGAGGAGCAAGGGGCCTGATTGTGTTGCGAGGCGTACGCCGTGAGCAAGGGCTGGATACTCCGTCGTCTCTACAATTCGAGGCCCGGACGCGGAAACGAAGAACACGCCATTGGGCTTCAAAAAGAAGTTGCCCGTGCCGTCGGCAACATTGAGCGGAGAAATCTGCCGACCGTCCGCCACCAAGAGTCCCACCGGCGAGAAATCGGGGTGGTACATCCCGGCGTTCATGGCAAAGAGGAGTTGTTGATTCCGGCCTGCGAGCCAAGCTGCAAGGTGGCCAAAGCGATTGAATGGGCGTCCCGTTTCGTCTCGCAAGAAAAGTTCAAGCCGGTTGGTTTGCACATCTACGCGAACTATCGTGAATCGTGCGGACGTGGCGACCACCGGTTCCGATCGAGCGTCGGCGGCACTGGGGGGCGGCGTCTCGCCACTCCTGCGAGCGCACCCTCCGAACGCGATGCAAGCCACAAAGAGCACGAGGATGATTCTCGGTATAAGGTTCATTCTTTCAGAGTCGCCTAACGCTCGTCATCACCCGCGCCCGCATTCAACGTGCATGAGAGGCAGCCTGAAGGGACGACGGGTTGCATGGCGTTGTTGGATGTCGCGTGTGCCCACAAACGGATACTCTCTTTGTATTTGCTCGCCAACTGGCGGCAACGTCACAGCCTTTGTTTTAGCGCAGCGGCATAACGCTCAAATCAACCCGCCCCGAGCGGGCAGCCTACAAGATTATCAGGGGAGATGGTCATGAAGGCGATGCTATCGCGGGGTCGGGTTGAATGAGTCGTTGGGCGTGGCTCCGGGTTGATTCTCTTTCATGAGCTTGAGTTGTTGCTCCAATCACCGCCCGCCCCGCCGCCACCAAAATCACCACCCCCGCCAAAACCACCAAAATCACTCCCGCCACCTGTACCTACGCTACCTCCCGAGTCCCAACTGCTCACGCTGGCTACCGGAGAATCGGTGGCATAATTGCTCGTAGGGCTGTCACTATAATTCGGGACATGAGTAAGGCTCGTCGCAGTGTGAGAGATATTGTTAAGCGGATCAGTATGGGGAGGTGCTACGTGAACGTCCCGTGGTTGATCCGGCCAATTCGTTCTTCTGTAGCTCCGATTTCTTCTCTGGCCTGATTTTGGTGAACGTCCGGCTAGCAGCAGGAAGATGACGAAGATTAAAAAGATGAGGAATAGAGTCATGAGGGCCTCCGTTCAAAGTGTAGGGCCACAGCCTACGCTTAGGCCGGAGATTTGTCTACTACCTTAAAGCACTAGCGCCTAACGGTCAGCATCACCCGCCGCGCGCGCAGCGCATTCCTTTTCGGCGGCGGTCAGCCTTTTTCTTCCAGCCCGGGGTGGATCACGTTTCATCTCGGCTGCATGTCGGTCGGCATTTATACCCTGGTGGTGATGCTGCTGCCGGGCACAGGAGAAGTTTTGCAGTGAGCGTATATCGGTAGAGCGGAACGCCACGGGGAGGCGCAGCCTAACAACGGTATGCACCCGACGCCCATCACGAAGTCTCTCAAGTACATTGCGTAAGGGGCGGGTGATGCTTGGTATTAAGTGTCCAATTGTGCAGGAGATATGTCCAGTGTCATGCTAAAAAGGAAGAAAATGGGGGCGTCGTCCGTCAAAGAGGTGGTGCATTAGAAGCCGCCGATTTGTCCCCTGGAGGGAAGCAATGAAAAATATCATGACCGTCACGCTCTCCCTGCTGTCTTTGATCGCTATCTCGGCGGTCACCCGACCTGTACCTACAGGTTCTTCAACCCTCGGGGTTTTTGTAGCGAGCAGCCCGTGCGATGCTGCATCAAGGCCACTGCTCAAGATTCCTGGGACTGCTAACTGTGAGCTGATAAAGTGGAACCTCACGCTCGACCAAGACCCGAGCACACTTGCCCCGACCACCTACAGACTTAGCTATGTGTACGGCTTACCTGAGCAAGGAACGAACGGGTTATCCCGGGGGGAGATTAAGGTAGAGCGGCAGGGAAGATGGGCAATTGTTAGAGGCACGAAAACAAGTGCGGATGCTACAGTCTATCAACTCGACCCGGACAAACCCCAAGAATCAGTATCTTTTCTTAAGGTGGATCATAATCTCATCCATTTATTAGATCGGGATGGGAGCCTCATGGTAGGAAGTGCTGGCTGGAGTTACACCCTCAATTTGGTCGGAGGCTATCGGCGACATACACAGCCGTCTGACCCGCTCTCTATCTCTACAGTTAAACCTGACTCACCGATGGCCTCAGCGCCACCGACGGCGGCTGGCTCATCAGTTGTAGGAGCTTTTGTGGGGAGGAGTCCCTGTCATGAAGTTGCGGCACAGTTGAATCAGGCCGTCAACGATAACTGCGCGAAAGTAAAGTGGGACCTTACGCTCTATCAGGACCCGAACAGGCTTACCCCGACCATGTATAAACTCAGGGGTACTTTCCACCGGGAGCGTGCCGGCGAGGGCAGGTGGGCAATAGTTAGGGGTACGAAAAAAGACCCGGCGGCGGTCGTCTACCAACTCGACCCTGATAAACCTCAAGGGTCTCTCTTCCTTCTGAAAGCTGACGATAATATTCTCCTTTTCTTAGACAAAGATAGAAACCTCATGGTGGGGAATAGCGACTTTAGTTATACCCTCAACAGGGCAAAAAATGTCCTTAAGAACTGAGCCATGGCCTAATAAAGTTATTTCAGCCGAACCCTGTCAGCCGCGAACTCAATCTGCGCCGCGAGGAGGGCGCGGAATTCCTTATACCCGGTTCTTTCAGGAAAGAAGGCATGGAAGAAGAGCAGAAACTCACCGTCGAGTCCTATAGTAATTGAAGGATGTCCGGGGCCCGCCCATTCATTTGTTGAGCGTAGCAGCGGTTCAGGCATCTTTCTGTAGGGCCCTAAGGGAGAATCCGCGATGGCGACACCTATCCCGTACTCGGCGGTTGAAAAGTCATTCCCGGCATAAAAGAGGTAGTACCTCCCTTGATGCTCGGCCACCCACATACCTTCTATCAAGTGAGCTTCCCAAGCTTGATCGTTCTCAATAATCTTTACTCGCTCTCCGACGAGTTTAAGACCATCAGATGACAACCTCTGCGCATACACAGGAGTCCTTAAGACCTGTAGCACCGCGCGAGCCTGCTCACGAGCACTCCGAGCGACTTGCCTCTCCGACAACTTATTGAGGCGGTCGTGGAACGCTGTAAAGTCGGAAGTAACGGCTTCGACTAACACCTGCTGGGCAAAGAAACGCTCCATCGGTTGAAGGCTCCGAATCCAGGGCCACAAAGTCTGAATGAAAGATGCCGTGACTTGATCTTCTCTTTCCGGGAAAAGTTCGGTAATGCAGTGAGGATGTTCGTGCAGTAAGTGAGCGAGCCGGCTCGGCCAGATGTCGTTGTTATCTTCCTTCCAGTATAAGAAGGCGGTATCTGCGTCTGCAACAAAGACGTGTGGATCGATGACGTTGCCGGTGAGAATCGGCTCCTTCTCAGCAATAAACGGCCCGGTCGGACGAACTGATTTTGCCATGCCAATTGCGAGTTCGAGGGTGTTTCTGTCACGCGCTACGAAATAGACTCTAAACTCGCCCCTCACCTTGTGCAGCTCGGGCGCCCAAAAGTCGCTAAGGTATTTACCAACTGCCACCCAATCCGGCTGCTTACCCTCCGGGAACACAAAGCCAATACATTCCCAATTAATGAGGTCGCGTGATCTGATGAGAGGAAACGAGTCCGGTGCGTCATTCGAGGTTACGACGAGGTAGTACGATACGCCCTGCTCAGGGTCAGCTTCCTCCTCGACGCGGAGTACAGCCGGGTCTCCATAACCGTATAGTATGCCCGGAGCCAAGTTCTCAGTGAGCAGGGCGCGATACTTTGCTTGAGAAGTGAGAACTGCCGCCGGACGGCGATTACGTGGGAGCCGGAGCCCGAAATCCTGTGCAAGGTTCTGGAACAAGTTCAGGTAAGAGTTATGCTCCGTACCCGCAAGGCGGTAATCACGAGTCTTTATCGAACCAGTTGCCAGCTCCGTTCCCGTGATCTTAAACGAGTACGCGGAATCTCCATTCGCTTTTCTCCACGCGATGCTGGCTGTGAAGCCATAGGGGGCGCGTTCTCCTGAAATCAGCGTGATGGGATTATCTATCCTCGGACTTCGTTCGTCCTCCATCTGTGTCCCTCATGTATGAGTTATCGTTGAAGCTTGTAGGATAGCTCTTCACAGGCTGTGCACATTTATTTGGAAGAAGTTGGATAAATCATCCGCAATTTATTCATTCCAACTGAATATGGTAGTGTTGCAAAAACTTTTCCACCAGACAAGATATTGAGGCGGCAGCAGCAGGCTCTTCAGCACAACTAATTGCGGCCAAAATATTTTTTGCAACACTATCGTCAAGAGTGTCGTTCGGTTTTAAGGCCGGTATACTATGCTCGCCACACGCCCTGACAGAAAGGAACGCCGATGCCGAAAACGCTTTTCACTGTAGGTTGGGTACTGCTGCTCCTCTTGGCCACCGCGCTCACGCTCCTCTCGATCAACTCTATCTACATCCCACTCGTGTCCGGGCCCGACGGCGTCACCTCGTCGGTCACGGTCAACGACATCGGAGCGAAGATGTCCCCCGAGGTGGCAACGGCTCTCCGTGGCCGGCGCGTGACGGCGGCCACGTGGGCGCTCGCCTACGGGCTTATGCTCTGGGGGGTGCTCCTCGTTCCCTACAAGCGCGGCGAGCGTTGGGCGTGGTGGGCCATCCTGCTCTCGATCATGGTCTCGCAACTCCTCTCGCTCGCCCGGATCCCGATGCTCGACACGCAGCAGGGGGCGGGCGCGTCCGCGATCCTCATAGGCCTGACGCTCGTTGGCCTACTTCTCGGCGTCGGGCACATGTTTGGGAAGCGGGACTCCTGATGGAGTAGGGACGCACGGGCTATGCTCGATGAACGGCACACCGAGATTCGGGATACCGGGATTTCCGAGCACGTGCGGGGGACGCCTGTGGTTCCAGGTGCCGCGTCCTGCGCGAAGCGTCTTGGCATCGCGTGCGTCCCGCGCCAGACGTGCGCGGTCGAGACACGATCTCGGATCGGCACGGCCTGAAAGCAACTGTTTGCGAATGCTACCGTGTGGTCAAAGACGAGTTCATCCGTCGACTCGGCTGATTCCCTTCCTAATAATAGGGATTAGTGGACTCTCAGCCGAGCGTGTCAGGTTGTGAATCGCGTAGACGGGGACATTGCTTCCGTTATGGTCGTGCGCGACCCTTTTCCTTTCGTTCCCAAGTGATCTTGAGCGTGCCGGACACAAACCTGCCGTCCGGCCCCGCTCCTTCAGCAACGGGGTTGATCAGCGTCACTCTCACGGTGACGGGGTAGCCCCACACCTCTAGCGCACGTTCATTAGGGAACTCACCGGAGGTGACGTGCCAGGCGTAAATCTGCGATGGGTGCGCGCCGAGCGTCCTCCGGCTGTGGTACAGCAGGTTCCGCGACGAACTCCGGTAAGGCTTCCGCACGACCTCCACTCTCCAGCCGTAGTGCTCCTGACTGACGCTCCGTTCTTTCACGACGCGCAGGAGCAATCCCCTTCCCATGTCGCGCGTGATAACTTTGCGCCCGTCTGTAACGTCGAAAGCCAGCCCGCCGCCGGGCTGTCCCCCGTCGACTGTTTGCGCAAACCCTATAGAACCCCCGCACAGGACGATTGCTATGAGTAGTAGAACTTTCTTCATTACCATCTCTCGCTGTTTATGCATGGCGTCTCCATACCTCAAAATGTAGTGTTGCAAAAATTTCCATTCAGCACAATTTCCATATTGTGATAGAAGAATCGCCTCGCACGCTGCATATCGCGGCTAAAATATTTTTTGCCACCCTACCAGATTTTTACCTCGATAATCTTACCTTTCGCTCGTGACACTTAAAGAAGTGTCACGAGTCAGAGTGCTTGCGGGCGGCCACCCGTCTACCCTCTTGAACGACGCCTAAATGGCGACCCGATTCGTTCAGGAGGACTTCGATGTTCATTCCGCTAATTGTTCTGGCCGTAGCCGTGATCATGATATGCGTCGAGAAAAGGTCGCCTGCCCGCCCGTGGCCTCAAGTCGCCGGCTGGTGGTTGCGTGCCGTCGCATTCAACGGCGCGCAGGCGGCTCTCGTCTTAGTGGCGGGGCTGACCCTAGACCCGTGGGTGCTGGAATATCGCCTGTGGTCGGCAGACCATATGGGCGTGACAACCGGCACCCTCTTCGGATACCTGGCTACCACCTTCGTCTATTACTGGTGGCACCGTTGGCGTCATGAAGTCCCGCTGCTCTGGCGTTGGCTCCATCAGATTCACCACAGCGCGCAGAGGTTGGAGATACTCACCACCTTCTACAAGCACCCGCTGGAGATCGCGGTCAACTGCCTGCTGACGAGCGTACTCCTGTACCTGGTCTTGGGTCTCGGCCCTGCGGCTGCATCGGGGGCCATCCTCCTGGCGGGGCTGGGTGAGTTGTTCTACCACTGGAACTTCAAGACGCCGCACTGGAGCGGGTATATCTTCCAACGCCCGGAGAGTCACTGCGTCCACCACGAAGAGGGTGTTCATCACTATAACTACTCAGACTTGCCGCTCTGGGACATGCTCTTCGGCACCTTCAACAATCCACGTCAGTGGCAGGGGCGGTGCGGCCTGGGCGAGGGGAACGAAGGAAGGGTTATCGAGATGCTGGCCGGAGTGGATGTGACCGCAGTAAAAATTAGGCGCGCCATTGAGGCGGGAGAAATATAACATTGGCATGCAGCCACCGCGCGTTCGGCATACCTTAGCCCGGTTTAGGGCTGTGGCAATATCGGCGCGCGCAACCTTTTCCTGAAAAGCTGTACGACTTCGGCGAGGACTCTGATAACCCTTTTTGTATATGAATATGAAAGTACTTTTGGTCGTGGTCGGCTTTGCACAATTATTCAGAAGTCGCTGCATAAATCATCGCTTTTATTCATTTCAATTGAATATTTGCGCAAAGCCGTTATCCGCGCCTCTTCACCGAACGCCACATCTCTCTGACTGTGGGTCTCTGCGCCTGAAAGCAGTGGAAATTCGACCGTGAACGTCGAGCCTAATCCTTTCCCCGCGCTCGTGACGTGGATGGTGCCGGAGTGCGCCTCAATTAAGTGGCGCACAATGGCGAGGCCGAGACCTAGCCCGCCGTTCCTTCTGGTCAGGACTTCATCCGCCTGCCTGAAGCGGTCAAAGACATGGGGCAGAAATTCGCGGGTGATGCCGGCTCCGGTGTCGTGGACGATGACGCGGGCGTAGCTCCCGGCGCGCTCCAGACGTACTTCGACGTGCCCTCCCTCCGGCGTAAACTTCGCCGCGTTCGAGAGCAGATTCCACATCACCTGCTGCAAGCGGTCGGAGTCACCGTGGATGAAGCCGGCTTCCCTGTCATATTCGGCGTGCAGTTTGATTCGCTTCGCGGCGAGTGACGGCGCGATTGTCTCAATCGCGGTTTCGATCACCGGGACCAGGTTAATCGGGCGCATCTCGACACGGAACTTTCCGTTCGTGATGCGCGACACGTCCAACAGGTCTTCGACGAGGTTCTTCTGTACCAGCGCATTACGCTCGATGGCTTCGAGCGCACGAATCCGGGCTGTCGCATCAAGGGGTTTTGCCTGCTCTCCGATTTCTTCCCGCCCCTGCTCGCCGACCTCGTTCTTCAAGAGCCGCGTCCAGCCGAGTATGACGGCCAGCGGCGTGCGCAGTTCATGTGTCACCATTGCGAGAAACTGGTCTTTCGCACGGTTCGCGGATTCCGCTTCCGCGCGAGCCTGCTGTTCACTCGCGAGCAGCCGGTCGCGTTCGCGCAAAGCACGTTTGCGCGACACGTCAATCCAACTGATCAGCAGCGCGACCGTCACGAACACGAAGGCACTCGCCACGTTATCAACGCTCGCTTCAAACGCTCCTGTGGGAGGGCTAAAGAAGTAGTCAACCGCTACGACGGCGAGCGCCGTCGCCAGCAAACTCGGCAACACGCCGCTGCGCCACGCCGTCACCGCAACGGCGGCGAGAAAGAGAGGCGTCGCCTGCGGCTCGATCCAGCGCCATAGAAGCAACGTCAGGAGCAAGGCAGCTCCCACCGTCGCCACGCTCAAGCCATAACGCCATATCACTTCGATGAGTTTTGCCTGCGCCGCTCGCCCCATATCCGCCCCTTCCACGTTCCACCCCATATCGCTTCGTCGTCAGCCGGTGAGTTGTTCCGCGCGTGATTCGTTCGGCTTGTTGACGCCACGCGCTCCAAGCCCGTTTAGATGGGAGCATGTAAATTCACTGTGCGCCGTTTCCAAACGTGATTGAACTTATATCTGTTTTGCTAATAGCCGAGCCTCACACCGATCCCTTTTGCGACTCGTCACACTAACCGTAGAAACTGCATGAATACCTATGCGGCGTGTGTGTTCTTGCCTAACGCCGGGTCAGGTGGCGAATCATCCAGCCGCCCGATGCTGTACCGTTCGAGCAGGCAGAGGTAACTGAAGGCGAGCGTTTCGTCCGCGAGGTGTGCGCCGAGGTCTAGTTCACGCATGTGGACGCGGTCGGCGAGTTCGTCGAGCGACCAGCGTAAAAAGGCGCGCAGTGTGCCGCCGCTGTGCGGGTATGCGCCAGCGTCCCGCTCCATCGCGCGCACTATCTCGGTGGCAGTCGCGCCCGCATATTCTTTACCATCGTAGATGAACACCATAAGAGTTACCTGACAGAAGCGACCACTAACTTACTCCCGCCGCAGGGCAGCCGAAACAGCGGAAACACCTTCCCGGCATAGGTGTTTCCACGTATGAACGGCAATCGCGCGGCTCGTATAATTCAGATGTTGCGCCGCCTGAAAGTTGGCCTGCTGAACCAACTGCTGATGAAGGTCAAGACAAAATTATTTCTAATTTTATGGTTAGCCGGTCTAGCGGGCGTCTTATCTTTCTTGCTGGTTGACCTGTCAGCCCTGCTCTCAATTCTGCTTCTCCCATCGGCCACGGAGATTCCGACGATGACTCCGGCACTGAAACTTCTGAGCTTGATTCAGCCGCTGGCTGTGCTGTCTCTGGCCGTGTTCGTCGGTGTTGCGCTCGCTTCCAAGATCGGTTTGTCGTCGCCCGTGGCTGAAGCGGCTGACCCCGCCAGCTTGCCTCTCATCATCGTTGTATGATTTCTTTAACGCTGTTCGTAATGGTGGCGCGTGGAGGTGAACTCCGGCGTTTTACTTCAACATCGGGCGTTCGATGAAGGCATTGGTCATGCTCAGCGGGAATCGTTCCGACATCGGCGCAGGCGTGCTGCGCTACATGGTCGCGGTCTGGACAGTGGGACTCGCGTTCGCCGCGACGCTCCTGATGTCGCCGCTCATGCAGCCGGGCGTGTCACCGCTCTTTCTGCTCGCAGTCATGATCAGCGCATGGCGGGGCGGACTGGGCGCGGGGCTGCTTGCCACCGCCCTCTCCGCGCTCGCCAATGCGTTCGTCTTTCTGCCGCCGACTTACTCTCTGCGCCTTGACCGCGACTATTTGCTGCAACTCGCCGTGTTCACCTTCGCCGCCGTCATCATCGGGACATTGAGCGCGGCGCGCAGGCGGGCGGAAGATGACCGCGAGGCGTTGCTCGTGCGAGAGCAGTTGGCGCGCGTCGAAGCCGAGCGGGCAAACGCCGTCAAGGACGAGTTTCTGGCCGCCGTCTCGCACGAACTGCGCACGCCGCTGACGACCATCAAGACCCTCACGCGCCTGCTGCTCAGGAAAGACCCGGCTGAAGAGGAGCGGCGCGAGTATCTGGAAGACATCGCCTCTGAGTGCGATAGGCAGATCGACCTCGTACATAACCTGCTCGACCTCTCGCGCATCCGCGCGGGCGGAGTGCAGATCAAACCGGCGCGTGTGGACGCAGGCGAGGTCGTGCGCGCCTGCGAAAAGATCGAGCGCGTCGGAGCTGCCGAGCACGGTCACGAACTCACGGTTGAAGTTGCACCCTATCTGCCGCCCGTCCGCGCCGACCACAGTGCGCTGCGCCGCGCCCTCTGCACCGTCGTCGAGAACGCCATCAAGTACACGCCCGCCGGGGGGAGCATCGCATTGCGCGCACGCCGCGACGAAAGCGGTGGAGTCGCCGTCGAGGTGGAGGACAACGGGGGCGGCATCCACCCGGAGGATTTGCCGCACGTCTTCGATAGCTTCTACAGGGGGCGGCAGGCGGGCGTGGCCAGCCCCGACGCACCTGACGCGGAAGTTCCCGGCATCGGCCTCGGCCTGCACCTCGCACGCGTGCTCGTCGAAGGGATGAACGGAACTATTGAGGCGCACAGCCAATTGGGTCAGGGCAGCACTTTCACTCTGCGGCTTCCGGCGTGGCGCGTTGAAGAGAACGCCGAAGATGACGAATTGAGGGCGATCTTCGCCAATAAGCCCGGCCACCATTTAACGAGCGACGCGGGCGCGTCGCGTGGAGGATGAGTATGGCGAGACGGCTGCTCGTCGTTGACGACGAAGCGAAACTGTTGCGCGCCGTCGCAGCAACACTGCGCGAGGAAGGCTACGAGGTGGCGACCGCGCGTAGCGGCTCGGATGCGCTCGTTCAAATCAACGCGAGCATCCCCGACCTCGTCGTCAGCGACATCCGCATGCCCGGCATGGACGGCCACCAACTCGCGCGCGCCCTCCGTTCTAACCCGCGCACCGCGCTCATCCCCATCGTCTTTCTCACCGCGAAGGACGAGCGCGAAGACCGCATCGCGGGTTTTCGCACGGGCGTTGACGCTTACCTCACGAAGCCGTTCGACCCGGAGGAACTGCTCGCCGTTGTCTCGAACATTCTCAAACGGGTGGAGCGCACCAGCACCGAACTCGCGCGCCTCGTGAACACCGCGCAGGGTGAGGAAGACTCTGCGACAGGGTACGCGTCGGTCGAGGACTTCACGGAAGCAGAAGCGCGCGTCGCGCGGCTCGTCGCCGACGGCCTGAGCAATAAAGAGATCGCCGCCGAACTTAACCTGAGCGTCCGCACCATCGAAGGCCACATCAGCAACATCCTCTCGAAGAAGAATTGGAGCAACCGCGTCGAGATCGCGCGTCACATGCTCGGGCGCGGCGAATCCGGCTAAGTTTCGTCCCGCGACACACGTAATTCACGGCTCTACGCACAACTTCCCAGACCCACCACTTCTCCTGCCTGTCACCGCTATCAGCCCGCCTGATTGATTCCTGAGGGGCACGCCCTTGTGCCCGTGGGGCGAAGTTCTGCCTCGAAGTATGCCCCGTGAAAACACCTAGAGGTGTCAAGTGAAGTCACGGTTTTTCGCCGCCCACAGTGCCTCTAAGATAAACACGCTGACAGAATCAGGGGATGCAGGATAGAAGGGGATTCATTGGCTCGAAGAAACAAAATTGGCGGCACACGACGAAGGACTTTCATCTGGACGGGCGGCGCAGTGGTCTTCGTCTCGGCCATGCTCTACTGGGAACAGACCGCGCTCATCTATGTGCTCTCCACGCTCGCCATAACCTCGCTGCTGCTGGTCGTAGCCTTCTCGGATTTGGAAGGTAGAGACCGGGAGTTGAGCGCGGAACTCAAAGCCGATGTACCTGTCGGGGCGACCACCGGAGAGTCGCCGTCTGATGTGTCCGGCAAGGCTCACATCGGCAGGAGGGTTAGACCTCAGAGCCGCCGGTTGCGAGTCGACGGTTAATGAGTGAATGAGTGAATTAAGCGAATGAGGATATTGATCGGATATGACGGCTCTGCTTATGCCGACGCCGCGCTCGATGACTTGCGGCGCGCGGGACTGCCCCGCGTGGCGGAAGCCCTGATCGTTTCGGTGGGCGACGGCCTGGTTGACACCTCCTCGCCCCTCGCAGAGATCGCGGGGGCTACGCTGACTTCATGCAGGGTAACGTCGGCCATCGCGCTCGCACGTGAGCAGGCCATGCGATTGCTCGATGAGGCGCGGGGGTTTGCGGCGGAGGCGCGGAGGCGCGTCCTGTCGGACTATCCCGGCTGGGACGTGCGCACACAGGTGAGGGAGGGTTCGCCGTCTCAAGAGCTACTCCTGAATGCCCACGAGTGGCAAGCAGACCTCGTTGTAGTCGGCTCGCGGGGACGCTCAGCGCTGGGGCGGCTTTTTCTCGGTAGTGTGTCGAAAACTCTCGCCCTTAAAGCTCACTGTTCAATCCGCGTTGCGCGCCGCGCGATGGGAAAGATCAAAACAACTGCGGGACGGCGCATTATCGTCGGCGTGGACGGGTCGCACGGCGCGGCGAGAGCCGTGCGCGCCGTAAGGACGCGCACGTGGCCGGAGGAAAGCGAGGTGTGCCTTATCGCAGTTGACGACGGGACGAGGCTGGACGACATCCCGCCGCAATCGGAAACACCCGTTACGGGCGGCGACGAAGGTGCGACAGTGAACGCGAGCCTGATGGCCGAGGAGGCGCGTGAAGCTTTGCTTGCGGAAGGGTTGAGCGCGTCGGTCGAGATCATCGAAGGAGACCCGCGGCGCGTGCTCGTCGAGCAGGCGCGAAAGCGGAGAGCCGATTGCGTCTTCGTCGGCGCGCGAGGCGTGGGCGGCGACATTGAAGACACGGGGCTTGGCAGCGTCTCGACGCGACTCGTGACGGGCGCACACTGCTCGGTCGAGGTGGTGCGGTAGGTTCCAGAGGATACACATCAAGGTGAGGAAAGGATTTTCAGCGTGGCAACCATTAGCGAATCGAATCTTCCGGGCGTCGGGCGCAAGTTCCAAATCGAGACTTTGGACGGCGACCGTCTGGTCATCGTCATCCACGACGACGGGCTGCGCGAACTCTACCAGTTTACGCGAAAGAACCCATCGCGCGCCGCCTCGGTCATCAGGCTCGCAGACAGCGAAGCGCGGCAGGTCGCGGGCATTGTCGGCGGGCTGACCTATGTGCCGAAGGCTCTCCCCTCGGCGGAGTTGATCTTAGACGACCTCGTGCTGGAGTGGCACACGATTGAAGCGGGCGCGGCATGTGTGGGACGAACGATCCGCGACCTACAGGTGCGCACCCGCACGGGCGCGTCCGTCGTCTCGATCATCGAGCCGAACCGCGTGACGCGCACCAACCCGGAGGCCGACACCGTGCTCAACGAAGGGGCGACGCTCATCATCGCCGGCGACCGTCTGACCAACGCCGCCCTGAAACGACTTCTGACTCAAGGGAAGGTTGAATAGTTGATGGATCATCTCGTCTTAGAGGTCGGGCTGGCTCTGGGTCTCATTGCGTTCGCCGTGCTGCTCGCCGCCAAGCTCCGCTTCTCCACCGTCCCTTTCCTGATCCTCGTCGGCATGGCGGTCGGGCCGCACGCGCCGCAACTCGGCGTGTTCGACTTCCGCTTCGTCGAAAGCGAGCCGCTGATTGCCTTCATGGGTCGCGTCGGCGTCCTGTTTCTGCTTTTCTACCTCGGCTTGGAGTCCAACGTCACACGCCTGATCAAAGCGGGTCGCTCCATCTTCGTCGGCGGCACGATTTACATTGGTATCAACTTCACCGTCGGACTCGCTTACGCTTACCTGACCGGATTCTCCCCGACGGAGACGCTGATCGTCGCCGGCATCACGACTATCTCGTCGAGCGCCATCGTCGCTAAAATTCTTTTCGACTACCGGCGCACGGCTAATCCTGAGACGGAACTCATCCTCGGCATCACCATGTTCGAGGACGTTTTTCTGGCCGTCTACCTGTCGCTCGTCTCCGGCGTCGTCCTGAGCGGCGCGACATCCCTCGTCGGCGTCCTTTCGTCGGCGGGGCTGGCGTTCGGCTTTATCGCCGGCTTGATCGTCGTCGGGAGATGGGCGACGCCTCTCCTCAATCGCGCGTTGCGCATCTCGTCGAACGAAGTCTTTATCGTCGTGGTGTTCGCGTGCCTGTTTCTGTTGGCGGGTTTGGGCGAAACTCTCCACGTGGCCGAATCCATCGGCGCGCTGCTCCTCGGGCTGGTGCTCGGCGAGACGGAGCACGGCGAGCGCATCGAGAGGTTGGTCGTGCCGTTTCGCGATTTCTTCGGGGCGATCTTCTTCTTCAGCTTTGGCCTGACGGTTGATCCTTTTAGTTTAGGCGGGGCGGTGTGGCTGGCAATCGGCGCGGCGCTCCTGTCGCTCGCAGGCGTTGTCGTCGCCGGGCAGTTGGCGGGCAGGCGCGCGGGGCTGTCGGGGGCGTCTTCACTCAACGTGGGGCTAACGCTTCTGGGACGCGGCGAGTTCTCGATCATCGTCGCGAAACTCGCGCAGACCGGCGGGCTGCTACCGCTGATCCAACCGTTCGCCGCTCTTTATGTGTTGATACTGGCGAGCCTCGCGCCGCTACTAGCGAAAGAGTCGGAGCGCGTTTACGACCTATCCGCCAGATTGTTAAGGCGGCACAGCCAGACGGTGGCCGAGGACACTACTGAAGCGGAGGTGTGAGAGGTAGCGTTGAAAAATATTTTAGCCACAAGTAACAGATGTTTAGTCCCATAGTGTGATGTGCGGATTTGGCCGAATGTTAGGCGGCTTCGCATTGGTAGAATTGGAACGCTATCCCGGGCGGCGCGATGAGATGGAACTCCCGCCGCCCCCACGCCTTCGTCTCCAATGCGCCGACCTCCGCGGAAATATTACGGTACTCCTGATAAAGCGCATCCAGGTCGGAGACGCCTATACTGAAACTCGTATTCTCAGCCCAAGCTCGGTTGTCGTTCTCCACTAGATTGAACTCAACATCGCCGCGCGCAATACCTGCCATGCTACCGTCTCGCCAGACTACAGAGAAGCCCATCTGCTCGGTGTAGAAGGAGATGGCCGCTGCCAAGTTACGGCCTGCGGGAATCAAAGGAGTAACAGAGTGAAAGGATGCTTTGGTAAGTGTAGGCTGCACGTTCCTAACGCCTCCGCGAGAACTCTCCTTAAATCTGAGAACTATGTCAACACAGCCGCCTAACGTCCGGCATTACCCGTGTCCCTATACAACTTTCATGAGAGTCGCGCTGAAGGGGCGTCGGGTGCAAGCCGTTGTTAGGCCGCAAAGGCAACAAACACGCGCGTAGGCTCACGCGGAACTACGCCGTTAGAAAATCTATCGCATACGCGCTGCCGGCCAAAGCAAGGCCAATTCTCGTCGCCCACGTCAGGAATGATCGATAGCGCTTCTCGTTGTCGCGGCGGTCATAGTGATCAAGGATTATCGACAGAAACGCCAAGCATCCCATGACCATTGCGGGAATCATGAGCCACAAGGCGACGCCTGACATGACGGAGACGCCGGGTCTACTATGGCTGGTAAGCGGCAACTCGCCGAAGTAAATGCTAAACAAGCAAAGTACGGCGAGAATGGCAGCAGCCAAGCCATAGCCGATCCGCAGCCTGAGTGGTATTGAATTTGACATGTTGGCAATCCGAGCTGGTGGCGTTTGCAGTCTAACGCACGGCATCACCCGCCGCGCAGCCCGACGAAGAATGATGAGAGCCGTCGTGTCCGCGGTCGGGTGCATGCCGTTGTTAGGCGCGGCGCAGGCTACAGTAGGATTACGTTACCGCTTCAAGTCCGTCGTCCAGTTCAGGACGACCGTGATGGGCGCGGGGGCGTTCTCTTCGACGAGCACTTTAACGAGGAAGCGTCGGCCGTCGGCGGCGACGTCATAGGGAGAGTCGCCGCTGATCGCGCCGACTCGGGGCTCGAAGAGCGGCCCGGGGACACCGGACTCGAACGTGTCGGAACTCCCGTCGACTTCGACCGCCATCAGTTTCCCGTCCGCCGAGAGGTAGAATAGCTCGCGCCCGTCGCGTCGCCATCGGGGCGAGGCTCCGCCGCCGTTCGAGACCTGCCACTTGCCGCCCGAAGCCGGGAAGCTCTGCACGTAGACCTCAAACCTCCCGGACTCGTCCGAGACGTATGCGATCCAACGCCCGTCGGGCGAGAAGCGTCCACTCACTTCCTGAAAGTCCGTTCGCAGGAAAGGCTCTGGCCGCCGCTCCCCGAAAAGCGGCAGCACCCACAGGTCGAAGCTTTGCCGGCTCATGGCGTTATACAGGACGTGGCGCCCGTCCGGCGACCAGTCGTTGGCAAACTTCGCGTCCTCCGTCTTGAGGAGGAGTTCCTCGCCGCCCGCGCCGCTCGAAAGCTTCTGGTAGAGGTTCGGCAGGCCCTCCCTCATCGAGGAGAAGACGATGCGGCCGCCGTCGGGCGACCAGACGCCGTCGCCGTCGTTCGCCGGGTCGAACGTCAGGCGCGAGGTGGTGCCGCGCGCGAGCTCGATCAGCCAGATGTCGCTTGCCCCCTTTTCCGTGTCCAGGCGTTGGAACGCGACGCGCTTCCCGTCGGGCGAGAGGCGGATGTCCGAGTAGTGCCCGGCCGCGCCGACCGTGTCGAGTTGTTTGCCTGCCCGGGCGAACCAGACGAGTTGCGTGTCCGCCGCCGCGGTGTTGCTGCGGTAGAGGAGCGTTCCCGTCTCCGAGACGGAGAAATGCGCCCGCGCGTTGCCCATCGTGAAGCCGATCTGTCTGACGACGGGAACGGCCTCGCCCGTCAGCTCAAGCCTGTCGGCGTCGAACGGTCGCGCCACCAGGGTGCCCTCAAGCGCGTAGAGCAGGTAGCCCGGCGGCGCGTAAGCTACGCTCGATTCGACGTTGAGCAGCAGGCGGGGCGGCTTCGAGTCGAGCGAGCCGAGGAAGATCGCGCTCTTCTCGCGCGGAGAGGTGCCGGCGACGTAAAGGAAGTGGCGGCCATCGGGCAGGAAGTAGGGCCACGCGTGAACGTATTCGTTGCGCGTCTTGTCGAGCGTGGTCAGGGGCTCGGGCGTGCCCCCGGCGGCGGGGATGCGGTAGAGACCCTCCGTGGAGCTACGGGAGAAGACGATGACCCCGTCGCGATTCCACGCGCCGCCCACGCTGATCGCGTCAGACAGCGTCTGCGCCGACCCGCCCGAGACGTCGATCTTCTTGAGCTTGCCCGCGGCGATAAAACCTATGGAGCGGCCGTCCGGCGACCAGAAGGGCAGACCGCCGGCTTCGGTCCCGGCGAGCGGCTGCGCGTCGAGCGCGTCGAGCGGGCGGAGCCACAGGCTCTGCTTCCCGGCAACGTCCCTAACCACCAGCGCCACGCGGCGACCATCAGGCGAGATCACGGGTGGACCCACGACCTCTCCCTTCCCCGGCTGAGTTATGAGGAAGCGCGTCGCGGCGGCTGGCGCTTCCTGCGGCGCGCGCCGCAGGAGAGGAAGCACTAGAGACAACAACGCCGCCACCAGTGCCGCGCCCGCTACGCCCCACGCGATGAGTTCACGGCGTCTGACGCCACGGCCTGCGAGCGCGTGCGTCGGGGTCGCCTGCTCGCCCGAGGCGGCGGTTGCGCCCGACAGCGCTTCGATGGCGAAGGCGAGGTCGCTGGCAGAATGAAAACGCGCCGCCGGGTTCTTCTCCAGGCAGTGCAGCACGAGCCGTTCAAGCGATGGTGCGACGGTGCGGTTCGACTCGGAGAGGGAGGGCGGGTCTTCCTTGAGGACGGCCGAGAGCGTGTCGGCCGCCGACTCGCCGCGAAAAGCGCGCCGCCCCGTCAACATCTCGTAGAGGACGGCGCCGAACGAGAAGATGTCGGCG
Source organism: Pyrinomonadaceae bacterium (assembly GCA_035628755.1). Classification (GTDB taxonomy): domain Bacteria; phylum Acidobacteriota; class Blastocatellia; order Pyrinomonadales; family Pyrinomonadaceae; genus JAIVJZ01. The sequence goes on along the minus strand of DASPJG010000277.1, from coordinate 14 downwards.
CGGTGGTCCACCTT
>DASPJG010000276.1:0-8582 GCA_035628755.1 Pyrinomonadaceae bacterium | reverse complement strand
GAGCCGCCGAAGTTCATCGTGCTGCGCTACTACGGCGCCGAGGACGAGGCGGAGAAGCCGCTCGTGCTCGTGGGCAAGGGCGTGACGTTCGATTCGGGCGGCATCTCGATCAAGCCGGGCGAGAACATGGAGTTGATGAAGTACGACATGACGGGCGGCGCGACGGTGCTCGGCGTGATGCGTGCGGTGGCGCAGTTGAAGCCGCCGATGCCGCTTTTGGGCGTTGTGCCGGCGACGGAGAATCTGCCTTCGGGAAAGGCCACCAAGCCGGGCGACGTGGTGCGCGCTATGTCAGGCAAGACCATCGAAGTTATCAACACCGATGCCGAAGGCCGCCTGATTCTGGCCGATGCTATGGCCTATGCACGAAAACTGGGCGCGACGCAGATCGTCGATCTCGCCACGCTGACAGGCGCGGTCTCGATTGCGCTCGGCGATGTCAACACGGGAATCCTCGGCACGGATCAGGCGTTGATCGACGAAGTGATTGCGGCGGGCAGGGAAGTCGGGGAGAAACTCTGGCAGTTGCCGCTGGATAAAGAGTACACGCGCCAGATCAAGTCGGACATCGCGGACATCAAAAACGTCGGCGGGCGCAAGGCCGGGACGATCACGGCAGCAGCCTTCCTCAAAGAGTTTGCCGACGGCATTTCCTGGGCGCACCTCGACATCGCGGGAACGGCGTGGGGCGACGATGCCAAGCCGTATCGCTCGAAAGGCCCGACGGGTGTCGCCGTGCGAACCCTGCTCAATTTGATCGAACGCGTGCAGCGGCAGAATTCCGGCGGCACAACCCTCTGACAGGAATAAGGCGCGAAGTGCGAAACTTCGCAGGAGCTGCGAGATACCGGGAGCGCGCGTCACTTCCGATTGTCGAAAGCCTAAACGCCAGCTCATTCAGGGTTGGTGTCTATGAAAGTAGACGCTATGTCTACTTTCGTAGACATTATACTTACGCGGGTTTGCAAGGAAACTTGCATTTTATGGAAATTCTGCTATTGTCTGGTTCTGGCATAAACATTGCAATTGCATATGTGCCAAGTCAAAGGGGACGGATTCACAATAACTGTCCTTGCCCACTCGGTGGCCGCCCGAGGTAAAGCACCGCCCCTTTGACTTCCTCTTTTTCCTTTCCACACGCTACCAAACAGTTCATCCACGTACAAAATCAACATTTTCGCGCAGGACTTTTTTTGCCGGAAAATGGTATAGTGTCGCTACGGGTTAAACCTTCCTGCCCGGAGCGCGCCAAAGTTGTGTGCGCTCCCACGCTGGCTTTTACGGAGTACGGGACGAAGCGCAGTGGTTGATTATTACAAAATTTTAGGCATCCAGCGGACGGCTTCGGCCTCGGAAGTCAAATCGGCTTATCGGCGTTTAGCGCGGCAGCGACACCCAGACCTCAACGGCGGTTCGGAGAAATCCGCGCGCGAGTTTGCGCTGATCGCGATGGCCTACCGCACGCTCAGCGACCCGCAGGAGCGCAGCTACTACGACAATCAATTTCGCAAGCGGGCGGGCGAGGCGAGCGAATCGTTCCTGCATCATTCCGACAACCCGCACGCGCGCCGGATGCGCCGCGTGGCCGCGCAGGCGCGCATGGATCGGGTGGTGGACAATTTGATCGAGGCCGAGAGGCGCGAAAACTTCGCCATGCAGAGAGCCGTTTTTACCACCGTCTCTCTCTTCCTCTCGACCTTCTTCGTGGCGTTGTTCAAACCGCGCTTCTGGCAACTGTTCGGCGGCGTGGGACGCGCGCTGATGCTCACCCTGTTTTTGATCGGGCTGTGGCATCTCGTCTCGCGACTGCGCGAATACTTTAGCCGCTACACTTACCAGCCCAGCTCGCTCCACGACTCGGTGACGCACGAGGCCGAAAGATCGGACAAACCATTCACGCGCTTCGCTGCTTCGAGCTTTCTCGTGATCGGCTATATGGCCTGTCTCGGCGCGGGGCTTCTACTCGGCGAGCAGATGTACAGCACGATCCTGACCGAAGTTCCGTTCCTCTACGACACGCAAATTCGCCCCGAATTACTCTTCTACCCGCCCATCGCAGTCCTCATTATTGACACGATGCACATGATTGCCGCCAAGATTGATTAAGCGCACGGACGGTTCTAGTATCGCCGGAATCGTTACGGCGCGCGCCAGTCATCGCCGGAGACAGTCTTGCGTCAAGACGCAGGACTCGTGTATATTTCGCCCCAAGCGGCCAACAGCAGGCCGTTAAATAAGCAAACTTCGTTCAATCGTACTTAGTTGCGCGCGAGAAGGCGGCATGAGCCGAAGACTCGTCTGTCTTAGCTTAGCGGCTTGTCCGCCGCGCTTCCCCCAAACTTGATAACGTGAGCCGGGCGGCTCGCCGGCGGAACAACACACGACTTGCAGGTGAGAACAAAAGCAGGTTTCGCAGATAACAACCTCGTGCCGATCACAATCAGCCGACGGCCTCTCGAACGTCGCTGCCCGACTCGTCTTCAGAGTTGACAAGCGCTTCTGGCCGTCCGGCTTCTCAAGTATGGAGGAGCAAGAGATGGCTAAGCGAATCACCGAACGTCAGCGCCTCGCGTTCAAACTCGAATCCCTAACCGACACGGAAGTCAAAGAGGTGCTCGACTACATCTCGATCATGGAATCAATGCGTCGCGCGTCGAACCCTTCGGGCTTGTGGGACGACGAACTGGTCACGCTTCTCGCCGACGCGCGAGAAAATTTGCGCGCGCGTCAGGCGTTCGAGTGGGAATCGGTTCGCCGCCGCGCCGACCGTCGTGCTGACGCATCAACCCCGACGCGCGTATGAATCGCAGGAGCGCAGCCTCGTCTTCCAAATCTATGCTGCTTATCGCTACACGGGGGCGTGCGCTCTTGTGTGCGTTTTCGCTCGCGCTGTTATGCGTCGCCGGGAGCGGCGCGCCGGTGCGTCTCCACGCGCGGACAACTAACTTCCCGCATCCATTCCAAACCTCGCTCACGCCGCTTCAACGCGAGATAGAAAAACTGCGCGGACGCCTTTCTTCGCCGGACACGGAAGAACGACGCGAGGCCGTCATGCGGCTCGGCGCGATGGCGCGACCCGACAGCGCGCGCGCCGCTCTGCCCGCGCTCAGAGACCCGTCCGTCATAGTGCGCGCCACCGCCGCCCGCGCGATCCTGTCTCTGCCTGCGGGCGAGGCTGCTGCCGCGTTGTTACCGTTGCTTGCGGACAAGGACGAGTTTGTGCGACGTGAAACCGCATACGCTCTGGGAGAGACGCGTAGCCGCACGGCGGTGGAAGCGTTGGCGACCGCGCTCGCGCGCGACAAGGAGGCGGGTGTGCGCGGAGCGGCAGCCGTCGCGCTCGGCCAGATCGGCGACGAGGCGGCAACGCCCGTCTTGACCGAAGCCATCGGTCGTCGCATCGCGCGTTCGGGTTTCTTGAACCGCATCACGTTTCGCCGGACTGAAGAGAACGAGTTTGTGCGTCGCTCGGCGGCCATCGCACTCGGGCAGATGAAAAGCCGTGCAGCCGTGCCCGCACTCATCACCGCTCTCGCCAACGAGCGCGCCGGAGACGACGTGCGTCGAGAAGCCGCCCGCGCCCTCGGTTTGATCGGCGACCCCGCCGCCATCCCGACCCTGCGCGCCGCGCTTGCGACACGTGATCCGTATCTCTCGGAAATCGCCTCGGAAGCAATACGTAAACTCGAATCCGGTAAAGCCGTTTAGCCGTTGCGGGTATCCGCCAACACGCAGACTCAGGCGAAAGTTCTGCCCTTTCAGTTGCCGAATATCTCGGAACAAGCAAAAAGCCGGGGGCGATAAACTCGCGCTCCGGCTTTCGTGTTGTTTAGTCTGAGTCGGTTTTTAACTTTCCGACTTCTCGCCGCGTCCCTGACTTTTACGCGCCGCTTTGGTTTGCGGAATCGGCAGCCCGACGCCGCCGGACTTGGCTTCTAATTCTTCCGTCTCCTCCTCCGCAGACCCGACATCGCTGATCAATGCGCCGCCCGAACGCTTCGAGAAGACGAGTTTGTTCTGGGTGTCGTGCAGGTCAACATGGACGAGGTCGCCCAAGCCCACCTGATCCGTCGCCACCAGATTCGAGAGCGGGTAGACGAGGAAACGCTCAATCGAACGCTTCAAATGCCGCGCGCCGTACTTGTAGTCAATGCCCTCTTTGAGCAGCATATCTTTGGCCGCATCGGAGCATTGGAAGACGAACTTCGTCCCGGCTGAACGCATGATGCGATCCTGCACGGAGGCGAGTTCGAGTTCGAGAATCTGGCGCAGGTGATGTTCCTTGAGACTGCGGAATACGACCACCTTGTCAATGCGGTTCATGAACTCCGGCGAGAACTTGCGCCGCGCCGCCTCGACCGCCGTGCGGTAAATCTTCTGGTCAACTTCCGTGTCGTTCGGATTCTTCGCGCCCTGAGTCGGTACGAAGCCCATGCCGCCGGAAATCAACTCGGACATCTCCCGCGCCCCGAGGTTCGAGGTCATGATGACCATCGTGTGCGAGAAGTCAACGCGACGGTTGTCGCCGAGCGTCAGGGTGGCCTTGTCGAGAATGCCGAGCAGGAGTTGCCATAGAGAGTCGGATGCCTTCTCGATCTCGTCGAAGAGCACGAGCGAGAGTTTGGTCTCTTCCGTATGGTAGCGGTCGAGATTTTCCTGCGTCAGCATCGGGCTGGTTTCGCGGTGGCCGAGATAGCCGGGAGGCGAGCCGATCAGCTTCGCGATCTCGTGCGAGTGTTGAAACTCCGCGCAATCAATTTTGATGACCGCGCCGGGGTCGCCGAAGAGGACTTCGGCTGCCGCCTCGACGACGCGCGTTTTGCCTGAGCCGGTCGGGCCGAGAAAGAGCATCGTGCCGACAGGCCGGTTGAGCGGGTTCATGCCCGCGAGAAAAATCTGGTAGAGGCCGCTCATGCGGCGCACCGCGCGTTCCTGGCCGACGATGCGCGTTGAGAGTTTTTCTTCAAACTCCTGCGCGCGCGGACTCTTTTGATCCGGGTCAAGAAAGACTGTCTCAGTTATTTTTTTCTGTGTTTCCATTGCTGCAATCATCGCGACCGTCCTCCTTGCCTGAGCGTTGTGGGCACACCTGAAAGCTATCCGCCTGACGACCTCTTGGCCGTCGCACCCATGTCCTCATGCAAAGAACGATCCGTTAGTGTAATTGATGCGCCGGGCGTGGCGCCGGTTGGCTGAATTGCGCCGTGTCCCCTCCGGCGTTCGAGAGTGAGCACACTATATAAACGACTATCACCGATTTGTCACCACAAAATATGCTCCGCCCCGAAACTTTTTGCGCCGCCCGCCTTTTTTTGCGGACTGACAATAAGCGGCATGACGCGACTGACAAATTACCGTCTTCGTGCAAAATTTTGAATCGGCGCACCAACCGGTGTAAGGGGAAAAGAGCGAGGGCGCGGCCTTGTTTGGCCGCGCCCTCGCCGTGGTAATTCGCTTCGCCCGTTTGCCAGCCGTCAGTCGTAATACTCAAGGCCGAGGTGCGTGATGAGGTCTTCGCCGCGCAGGTGGCGGAGGGTGTTTTTGAGTTTCATCAACTGGATGAAGATGTCGTGTTCAGGATAGAGACCGGGCGCGGTCATCGGCGATTTGAAGTAGAAGGAGAGCCACTCCTGCACGCCGCGCATCCCGGCGCGCTGCGCGAGATCGAGGAAGAGCGCGAGGTCGAGCACGAGGGGCGCGGCGAGAATCGAATCGCGGCAGAGAAAATCCACCTTGATCTGCATCTTGTAGCCGAGCCAGCCGAAGATGTCTATGTTATCCCAACCCTCTTTGTTGTCACCGCGCGGGGGATAGTAGTTGATGCGGACGACGTGAGAAAAGTCTTTGTAAAGCTCTGGGTAAACGTCCGGCTGGAGAATGTGTTCGAGCACGGAGAGCTTGGATTCTTCTTTGGTCTTGAACGATTCGGGGTCGTCGAGCACTTCGCCGTCGCGGTTGCCGAGAATGTTGGTCGAGTACCAGCCGTGCAGGCCGAGCATGCGCGATTTCAAACCGGGCGCGAGGATGGTTTTCATCAAGGTCTGGCCGGTCTTGAAATCCTTGCCGCAGACGGGCACGTTGTTTTGCTCCGCGAGTTCCATCAGGGCGGGCACGTCAACGGTCAGGTTCGGCGCACCGTTGGCGAAGGGGATGCCGAGTTTGAGCGCGGCGTAGGCGTAGATCATCGAGGGCGCGATGGCCTTGTGGTCGTCGCGCATGGCCTGCTCGAAGGATTTGAGGGTTTTGTAGACGGCGTGCTGCTTGAGGAAGATTTCCGTCGAGGCCGCCCAGACCATGACGAGGCGCGCGCACTTGTTCTTGCGTTTGAACTCCTCGATCTCCGCGATCAACTGCTCGGCGAGGTCGAATTTGTTCTTGCCATGTTTGACGTTCTCGCCGTTCAGACGCTTGACGTAGTTTTGGTCGAAGACGGCCTGCATCGGCTTGATCTTCTGCAAGGGCGTTTTGAGTTTGGCGAGCAGGTCTTTTTCGAGCACTCCGGCGTGCATCGCCGCATCGTAGGCCGACTCAGGGAAGATGTCCCACGCGCCGAAGACGAGATCGTTCAACCCGGCGAGCGGCACGAAATCCTTAATCGCGGGCGAACGGTTCTCCGTGCGTTTGCCGAGACGAACCGTGCCCATCTGCGTCAGGCTGCCGATAGGCTCGGCCAGCCCCGCCTTGATTGCCTCGACGCCCGCGATGAACGTCGTGCTCACCGCGCCGAGCCCCACGAGCAACACGCCGAGCTTGCCTTTCGCCGGAGCGATCTCCGTCCCTTTTTCGATTGCCATAATCTTATCCACGCCCTCCACTGTGAAAATATTAGGCGTCGAGGATACGCGACTCCGCGCGCGCGCGTCTCGTCAAATCTTGCGCATTGTCGTCGCAGAATTGCTTAAGAGCAGATGCCAGCGGGCTGCGGGTTGTAGAGGCAGCAGCCTAGCCTCTTCCGACCTCCGCTTTGACGAGCGCGGCGCGGAAGGCGCGGGGCGTGAGGCCGGTGAACTGGCGGAAGGCTTTGCCGAAGTGGCTTGAGTTGGCATAGCCGACGCGCGCGGCGATTTCCGTGACGGACTCGTCGGTGGTGGCAAGCAGGGTGCGGGAGCGTTCGATGCGGAGGGCGGCGAGATAGGCGTGGGGAGGCAGGCCGGTGAGTTTCTTGAAGAGACGCGCGAAGTGGAAGGGCGAGAGGTAGGCGGCGGCGGCCAACTCTTCGAGGGGCAATTCTTCCGCGAGGTGCGAGTGCATCAACTCGACGGCGCGACGGATGCGACGGTCGATCAGCCCGGCGCGGGAGAGTTCGAGTTCGTCGGTGCGACGGATGCTGGCGTAGCGGCGGAGCAGTTGAATCAAAATCTGTTCGATGAGGGCGGCGACGATCAATTCGTGGCCGGTTTCGGCGGCGCGCAGTTCGTCGGCGAGGTCGCGTGCGAGGCGCGTAAGGCGCGGGTCGTGTTCGATGGCCTGCGCGGGGAAGGTGATGCGCGCGTCGTCGCGCGTGAGACGGGCGCGCACGGCGCAGTCGAGCACGTAGGCGGGCGCGACGGAAAGCGCGAGCGTCTCAACGCTCACGCCGCGCGCGTTGACCGACTCGCCCGGCGCGGCGACTAACAAGCCCGATTCGCGGAGTTCGCCGCCGCGCGCGTCGGACGGCTCGCCCGCTTGCCAGCGCACCCGCCCGCCGAGCACGAACAGCGCGGCGTAGGTCGGGCGCGCCGCGCCCGCCCACTGCGCGCGCGCCACGTGGCGATAGTGGATCGCGTAGTGTTCGTGAACGAAAATTCTATCTTTCGCGGAGGCGGAGTTGGTCATGCGGGAAGCGGAGTCGCGCTGATTGTCGTTTCAATTTTACCGTGCGGCGGTTTCAAATTTTCCCGTGTGGCGTTTGGCTACTGTTTGAGAAATTCCGCGCGCGCGGCGCACATCTTCGCAGGGTCGTTCGTGATGACGGCGCGGAGGCCGAGCGCGCACGCGCGCCCGAACCAGGAGGGATGATCAACCGTCCAGACCGCTGTTTGCAACCCGCCGCGGCGCGCCGCTTCGACCGTGCGGCGCGAGACGAGCGAACGCGCGAGCGCGAGTTCGTCGGCGCGGCAATCGCGGGCGCGCCTGATCAGGATGCGCGCCGGGAGAAGCGGGCGTCCGGGTCGCCGCTCAAATGCGGCTGCCGTGCGCACGTCCGGCGCGATGCGTTTGGCCTCGGCAATGGCCGGGAGCGCGAAACTTTCGATCACGACGCGCTGCTCCAAGCCGTGCGCGCGAACCTCCGCGACGACCCGCTCGACAAGCGACGCCGTTTCTCCCGTCTCGCATTTTAGTTCGACGTAGAGCAGGTGGCAGCGCGGGGCGACGGTTTCGAAGACGCGCGCGAGCGTGGGCACGGTTTCGCGTGCGTAAGCGTGCGCGACGTGCGAGGGGCGGCGGTTGAACCATGAGCCGACATCAACTGCCGACAGGTTGGAGGATGAAAGCGCGGCTATTGGAGCGTCAATGCCCGCGGTGCGACGGAGCGTGGCGTCGTGGATGACGACGGGCACGCCGTCGCGCGCGAGTCGCACGTCGAACTCGATGCCGTCCGC
>DASPJG010000275.1:0-9226 GCA_035628755.1 Pyrinomonadaceae bacterium | reverse complement strand
GCCGCGCGGGTGTCAAGAATAACGTTTCCGCACACAGAGCGCATCCGCCGCACGCAGAGATTTCATCCCCGCGCCGCGATACTCGCCGGGCGCGGCGCGCCCTGCAACTGCACGGGCGGCTGCGGCGCGCAACAGACCTTCACCAGCCGCTCGCGGTCGCGCTGCATCTCGCGGTCTTCCGCCAGCCACGCGCGCACCTCGCCAAACAGGCGCGCCGCGTGTGTATCCTCCGGCACGGCGATGCGATAGTGCATCCACTTGCCGTCCCTGCGTGTCTCGACCACGCCTGCGCGCCGCAGGTAAGCGAGGTGGCGCGAGATTTTCGGCTGGCTCTCGCCCAGCACCTCGACGAAGAAACAGACGCACACCTCGTCGCCGCCGATCAGATTCAACAAGCGCAGCCGCGTGCGATCCGCCAACGCCTTGAAAAGCCGCTCCATATCAAAAGCCCTGCCCGTCTTCCCCATATTGATCTCGCCCTCCATGATTGATGAAGGTTTCAAGTTTCGGGTTTCAAGGTGAAAACCTGTCAGACTTTAAACCTGAAACTTCCCCTCGCAAAAAAACTTTCAAATACGCCTTGACATATATGTTCGCCGGACGTATGATGCGCTCACATTCGCTCAGGCGAATATATCACGACTGGAAAGGGAGTGGCAAAAATGGAGCAGCAAACAGAGAGGACGGCGCGCGCGCTCAAGGCGCATCTCGCGCTGAACGTGCAGAGCGTCGAGCGGAGTCTGGAGTTTTACCGGCGGATGCTCGGCATCGAACCGTCGAAGGTGCGTCCCGGTTACGCCAAGTTCGACGTGCAAAACCCGCCGCTTAATTTAACCTTGAACGAAGCGACCTTCGCGGAGCGCGGCGCGCTCTCGCACCTCGGCATTCAACTGGCGACGACCGAGGATGTGCTCTCGATGCGCCGCAACTGGTTGGACGCCGGACTCGACACGCGCGACGAAATGGCGACCAACTGTTGTTACGCCTTGCAGAACAAGACGTGGGTGCGCGACCCTGACGGCAACGAGTGGGAAGCCTTCGTCGTACTCGAAGACAACCTGCCCACCACCTCGACCTGCTGCACGCCGGAGGCCACGGCGACGACGACCAGCACGACGGCTGAAGAGACGACGACCAGCGCGGCTGCTGCGACGTGCGGCACGACGAAGGAAGCGGCGACGGTGGAAGCCACGGCAGCGGCGCAGGAAGTTTCCTCTTGCTGCGCGACAGCCGCGCCCGCGACGATCTCGCGTTGAGAAGAGACCGGCGAGCGGCGGGGCGAAAGTTGAACGGCGAAGCGGAACGCTTCGGGCGTTGAGTTTTCACGGAGAGGAAACGCGGCGTGTGACGAATAGAAGAAGCGGGCAGGCTGCGCTCGCGCGGCGCATGACGGCTGAAGCGTGCGGCACGGCGTTGCTGCTGGCGGCGGTGGTCGGCTCAGGCATCATGGGCGAACGCCTCGCGGGCGGCAACGTCGCCGTCGCGCTGCTTGCCAACACGCTCGCAACCGGGGCTGCGCTCGTCGCGCTCATCTTAACCTTCGGCCACGTCTCCGGCGCGCATTTCAACCCCGCCGTGACGCTCGCCGACGCCTCGCAGGGCGGACTCGCGTGGCGCGACGTGCCCGCCTATCTCGCGGCGCAGTTTGCGGGAGCGTTCGCGGGCGTTGCGGCAGCGCACCTGATGTTTGGCGAGCCTCTGTTCGCCGCGTCGCGTAGCGCGCGCGAGGACGGCGCGCAGATGTTCTCAGAGGCCGTGGCGACGTTTGGCTTGTTGTGCGTCGTCTGGGGCTGCGCGCGCACGCGCTCGGCAGCCGTGCCTTTCGCCGTCGCCGCCTACATCACGGCGGCCTACTGGTTCACGTCTTCGACCTCGTTTGCCAACCCGGCGGTGACGCTCGCGCGCTCGTTCACGGACACGTTCACGGGGATTCGCCCGGCGGACGCGCCCGCTTTCATCCTCGCGCAACTCGCGGGCGCGGCGGCGGCGACCGCGCTCTTTCGCTGGCTTGTTCCCGCGCTGCCGGAGGATGCCGCGGCGGTCGTCGTACCGCACGACGGCGACGCTGGAACGACACGAAAAGGAAGCGACGGATGACTAAGGAACGAACACGCGTCTTGATTTTGTGTACGGGCAACTCGGCGCGCAGCCAGATGGCGGAAGGCCTGCTGCGGCACGACGGCGGCGCGCGCTTTGAAGTGTTCAGCGCGGGCGTGAGTCCGAGTCGGGTCAGGCCGGAAGCCGTCGAAGCGATGCGCGAGGTGGGCATTGACATCTCAGGCCAACGCTCGAAGTCAGTCGAAGAGTTTGCGGGACAGGCGTTCGATTACGTCATCACGGTTTGCGACAACGCGCGCGAGCAGTGCCCGTTTTTTCCGGCGGGGACACAGCGCATCCATTGGAGTTTTGACGACCCGGCGGAGGCGGAAGGCGACCCGGCGGCGCGGCTCGCCGTCTTCCGGCGCGTGCGCGATGAGATACGCGCCCGCCTCGACGAGTTCGCCTTGACGCGTGCGTGAGGGCGATAATATCTTACGCCACGCGACGCAGCTGAAACGGTCGGCTCAGGCAGTTGACCTCGACAAACTTCTCCCGCGCCCGTGCGCGCCGCGAACGTGCCAGCTAAATTTCCAGACCCTCAAGGATCACGACTTACTTTGCCGACAAGCAATCCCCCACGCGCGCTCCCGCGCAAGCTCTCGCCAAGAACATCTCCGACCCTGAACCTGCGCCCGAAGACGAAGCGCGTTGCTGTTCTGTTTCTCTGTCTCGTCGCGCTGTGCGCCGTCGAGGTCGGCGTCGGGCAGGAGCGCAAGCGTGACGCGGCCACCCTGTTCCCCGTCCGGCAGGACGGCAAGTGGGGCTATATTGACCGTGCGGGCAAGCTCGTCGTGCGACCGCAGTACGACGTGGCGTGGGAATTCACGGAAGGACTGGCCTATGTCAAAGCGGGCGACGGGCGCGGCCTGATTGACCGGAACGGAAAGATGGTCGTCAGCCTGCAACAGGTTGACCTCGCCGGTCTCTTCTCCGAAGGACTCGCGCTCGTGCAGGCGAGCAGCCAGCCGCCGCGTTTCGGCTTCATAGACCGCACCGGCAAACTCGTCATCAACCCGCAGTACGACGCGGCGCGCGGCTTCACAGAGGGACTCGCGCTCGTGATGGTCGAACGCAAGTACGGCTTCATAGACAAGCGTGGCCGCGTGGTCGTCAAACCGCAGTTCGACAAGGCCGCTAGTTTTTCCGAAGGGCTGGCCGCCGTCGTCCTCGACAACAAGCACGGCTACATTGATCGCTCAGGCCGTCTCGTCATCGCGCCGCAGTACAACAACGCCTACAACTTCTCCGAGGGGCTGGCGGCTGTCGCCTCGGGAGGCCGCTACTCTTGCATCAACAAGCGGGGCGAGACCGTCATCCAGCCGCAGGCCGGTTACGTCGGCACGTTCGCCGAAGGACTCGCGCCCGTTATCGTCAACAATCGTTTCGGTTATATCAACCGCGCCGCGCTTCCGGTGATCGCGCCGCAGTATGATTGGACGGGCGGCTTCAGCGAAGGGCTCGCGCTCATCAAGACGGGCGGCAAGTACGGCTTCATAGACCGCAACGGCGCGTCCGTCGTCCGCCCGCAGTTCGACAACGCGCACAACTTCAACGGCGGCCTCGCGCGCGTCTGGCTCGCGGGCAAACACGGTTACATAGATAAGACCGGAAATTTCGTGTGGAAGCCGTCGAAGTAGTTCAACCTGCGACGAGCGAACTGATGGCCGCGTCGAGTTCGTCTTCCGTCCCGCCCGCCCGCACTTCTCCGTACAACGTCCAACGCTCCTCGTGTTCGACCGACGCGCCGGGTTCGAGACGGCCAAGCGGCGCGAGCGATTCGACCTCGATGAAGTCGCCCGCCGTGTAGGTCTCACAGTTGCAGCCGTAGTCCGGGTATGTCGCGCCCTCTACATATGCGAACCGTTTGACGAAGAGCGTCGCGCCGTGTTTGTAAGCAGCCCAGCCCTGCTTGTTGAGCATACCGACTTTCTGCGGGTGGTTCGCGTTTGCGTCCGTCGTCAGGCGGATAAACTTTTTGCCGATAGACCAGCGCGCGTCCGACAGGTTTGTGTAGTGCCAGAGGACGAGCGGGCGCGCGGGCAGCAAATAATCGTCCCACGAAATGTAAGGCTCTTGCGGGAAGATGGCCGTGCCGCCGCCGCGCATGATCGTGAGCGCCCACGGCGCGGCGTCAATCGCCCAGAGGTTTCGGTTCGTGATTCTATGTCGCACGGCGAGACCGCTTCCCTCTCCGTCGAGCGCGACGCGCATCTCCTTCTCAATGCCGGTCGCCGCCTCGACCGGAGCGGTCAGGCGAATCGCGCGCTCGCCTTCAAACTCGACCGCGAGCGGCGTGTTGTCCGGCGCGTAGCTGCGCGGCTTGGCTTCGGGCGCGACCCACAGGCGATGCCCGCCCCACGGTTTGAAGTCGCCAAGTTCGGTGGCGAGCGTCGCACCGGGCACTTCGCCGAGAATATTTTCCGCGCCGATGAAACCGTAACGGACGATGCGCGGCCCCACGTCGCTCGTGACAACGGCCTCGACCGCGCCGTTCGACAGCCGGTAACAGTTCGGCAATCCGAGGTAAGAAATTTTTTCCACTTTGCGCCCTCCCGGCGCGCTCACACGCGCCCACACAATTCAACCTCGCGCGAGTTTACCCGTCACGCCAAGTTTGCCACAACACGTCCGCAGCCACAGCCAACCGGCGACGCCGCGCGCACGCGCCGCCATGAAAGGTCGCTCGCTAGACATTCGCGTTTCTATCCATTAACTTAACTGGCCGAGCACGGTCAGCTATTAACACACTATGAGGGATGATATTCTCGCCAGACGTAGTGAGATAGAGCATTGGATTACAACGCGTCGTCCTAAAGCCTTTATGTGTCGCGAGCTTCGCTGTAAGCCAATAACGCTTGAAAGTTATTTAGGCAAGATGGGATTGAGCTATTCCGGCAACATGGGCGGCAAAGGTTATAAGCCTTGCCCGACCCGGAAAGGCGCAGAAGCTTATCTGCATAAAGGCAGTTTTATCAGCAGCCATAGACTCAAGTTAAAATTGCTCGAAGATGGTCTAAAGCAACGATCTTGCGAACGATGCGGGCAGGAAGAGTGGCTGGGCGAGCCAATTCCGATTGAACTTCATCACGTAAACGGAGATCGTTTCGATAATAGATTTCAGAATCTACAGTTGTTGTGTCCGAACTGCCATGCGTTAACTGATAATCATGCAGGGAAGGGCGCGAACCGGAGCGCGAGTTAGATTCTAGCGACCCTGTTTGGTAATAATTATGCGAAAGTGGCGGAATTGGCAGACGCGCTAGGTTTAGGCCCTAGTCCCGCAAGGGGTGGGGGTTCGAGTCCCCCCTTTCGCATTAAACTTTTGGAATGAGTTTGTACAAGGTACTTTTATAATTTTGTAGAGGAAGGATGCCCGCACAGCCGAGCCGCCTGACATCGGCGAAAGCGCGGGTTTTTACGTTTATGAAGACAGAAGTAGTTGACGTTTCCGCGACCCGGAAAGAACTCAAGATCGAGATCGACCAGACGGACGTGCGCGCCGAACTGGAGCGCGTAACGGAACGCTATGCGGCGGCGGTGAGCGTGCCGGGCTTTCGCAAGGGGCGCGCGCCGAACTCCGTCGTGCGGCAGCGTTATAAGAACGAGATTCGCGGCGAGGTGGTGCAGAACCTCGTGCCGCAGGCCATCAGCGAGGCGATCAACGAGCGCGCGCTCAACGTCATCGGCGAGCCGGACATCCACCTCGACAACAACGAGGCTCTGGAGAAACTCGGCGAGCAGCCGCTCTCAATTCACGCGCACGTCGAAGTGCTGCCCGAAGTCGCGCTCGGCGAATACAAGGGGTTGGAAGTCGTGCGGCGCACGCGTCCCGTGACTGACGAGACGGTCGAGGCGATGGTCGAGAATCTGCGCGAACAGTCGGCCTCGCTCCAACCGGTTGAGGAGCGCGCGGCGGAAGCGGGCGACACGGTGACGGTCAACTTCACCGGTCGTTACCTCGAACCGCCCGCCGAAGAGGACGTTAAGGCGGATGACGTGGAAGTGGTGCTCGGCGGCGAGGGCGTCCTCGCGGACTTCAACGAGCAACTCACCGGCACGAAGCCCGACGACGTGAAAACTTTCGTCGTGAAATACCCGGAGGATTTTTCGTCGCCGGGACTCGCCGGAAAAGAGATCGAGTACACGGCGACGGTGACCGCCGTCAGGCGCAAAGAGTTGCCGGAGGTTGACGACGAATGGGCGAAGACGTTCGGCGAAGAGATCGATTCACTCGAAACCCTGCGCGCGAAGCTGCACGAGAACCTGACGGAGCGCGCGCAGCTCGAGTCGGAACATCGCCTGCGCGACGAGGTGATGAGAAAATTGCTCGAGGCGCACGAGTTTGAAGTGCCCGAATCGCTCGTCAAGAGTCAGGCGCGCAGGCTGCTCGAATCAACCGTGCGCGACATGATGCAGCGCGGGATGGATCCGCGCAATCAGGAGTTGGACTGGGAGAACTTGCAGGGCATGCTGGAGGCGCAGGCGACCGAGGATTTGCGCGGCTCGATCCTGCTCGAACGCATCGCCGAGGCCGAACAAATCGAGCCGACGAACGAGGAGATCGAGCGCGAGATCGAAGCGCTCGCCGAGGGCGCGCGCCAGTCTGTAGAGCAGGTGCGCGCTGCCTTGACAAAGCAGGGAGGCGAACGTAGCATCGCCGACAGATTGCGCCACCGCAAGGCGCTCGATGTTCTCATCGAAAACGCGCGCGTGCGCGAAGAGGAATGGCGAGAAGCCGCGCCGCCCGCCGCTGTCGCCGCCGAAGACGACGACGCCACCGGGCAAGCGAATGAGAACGACGAGGGCGGTGAGACCCGGTCGGACGAAACGCAAAGCTCTTGAGCCGAACGGGTCGTGCGTTGAATTTTTAACTTGGCATCAGGTTTTGCAGTTTGGAGTTTCAAGTTTATGGCTTTAGTTCCAATGGTGGTCGAGCAGACGTCGCGCGGCGAACGCGCCTTCGACATCTACTCGCGCCTGCTCAAAGACAACATCATCTTCATCTCGACGCCGATTGACGACCAGATTGCGAACTTAATCGTCGCGCAATTGATCTTTCTCGAAGCGGAAGACCCGGAGAAAGACATCTCGCTCTACATCAATTCGCCGGGCGGTTCGATCACGGCGGGGATGGCGATCTACGACACGATGCAATTCATCCGCGCAGACGTTTCGACGCTCTGCGTCGGCCAGTGCGCCTCGATGGCCGCGCTGCTGCTGGCGGCGGGCGCGAAAGGCAAACGCTTCGCGCTGCCCAACTCGCGCATCCTGATCCACCAGCCCTCGGGCGGCGCGGAGGGTCAGGCCACGGACATCCGCATCATGGCCGAAGAGATTATCCGCATGCGCGAGTTGACCTCAAACATCCTCGCCAAGCACTCTGGTCAGGCCTACGAACAGATCGAGCGCGACGTGGAGCGCGACCGCATCATGTCCGCCGTGCAGGCCAAAGAGTACGGGCTGATTGACGAAGTCATCACCCACCGCGAGTAAATTTTACCCGGCGCGTTTGATTGCGAGATCAGCGCGCCGGCCATTTTTATGCTACAGTAGTTCCCCGGCAGCCGGACGCACCCCAACGCGTCACCCGTTGCGGGCACATGACACAGCAGAGAAGCCCGCCCGTTTTAAGTCACTTGACAAGTTGAATTGAACCTCGAAAGCACGGAGTCCCCTAAAGCCTATGGTACGTCGAACTGATGATACGTTGCGCTGTTCGTTCTGCGGCAAGTCGCAGAACGAAGTGAAGAAGCTCATTGCCGGCCCTACGGTCTACATCTGTAACGAGTGTATTGACATTTGCAACGAGATCATCACCGACGACCAGCAGGCCGAGGCCGTCGCCACCCGGCCACCGCTCCCGAAGCCTTCCGAGATCAAAAATTTCTTAGACGAATACGTCATCGGGCAGGACGAGACGAAGAAGCGTCTGGCCGTCGCCGTCTACCAGCACTACAAGCGCATCGAGATCGCGCGCCGCCGCTCGGACGTGGAGATTCAGAAGTCGAACATTCTCCTGATGGGGCCGACTGGCACGGGCAAGACGCTCCTCGCGCAGACTCTCGCGCGCATGCTCTCCGTTCCCTTCACCATCGTTGACGCGACGACGCTCACGGAAGCGGGCTACGTCGGCGAAGACGTGGAGAACATCATCCTGAAATTGTTGCAGGCCGCCAACGGCGACGTGGAGCGCGCGCAGCAGGGCATCATCTACATCGACGAAGTTGACAAGATTTGCCGCAAGGACGAGAACCCTTCGATCACGCGCGACGTGTCGGGCGAGGGCGTGCAGCAGGCTCTGTTGAAGATACTGGAAGGCACGGTCGCCAACGTCCCGCCGCAGGGCGGGCGCAAGCACCCGCATCAGGAGTTCTTCCCGATTGACACCACCAACATCCTCTTCATCTGCGGCGGCGCGTTCGTCGGTTTGGAGAAAGTGATCGAGCGGCGCATGCGCAACAAGTCGTTCGGCTTCCGCGCCGACATCAAGGACAGCAAGGAACGCTACGCCGAGGCGATGGCAACGGCGCAACCCGAAGACTTAGTGAGGTACGGGTTGATCCCCGAATTCGTAGGCCGTCTCCCGGTGCTCGGCGTCTTGAACGAACTCGACGAGAGCGCGCTCATGCGTATTCTCACCGAGCCGAAAAACGCGCTCGTCAAGCAGTACCAAAAGAAGTTCGAGTACGACAACGTCAAACTGCGCTTCACGGACGACGCGCTCAAGGCCATCGCACGACAGGCGGTCGAACGCAAGGTGGGCGCGCGCGGCCTGATGATGATCATGGAGGAGTTGCTGCTCGACTCGATGTACACGCTCCCCTCGCAGAAGCGCATCAAAGAGTTCGTCATCACGAGCGAGATGGTCGAACGTCGCCGCGCCGTTCCCGGCGAAGCCCTGACGGGCGTGGACGACGCCGCCGCCTGAGCGCGCGCCGGAGTTCGGTTCTCTTCCCCTCCCGAGCGAAAGGAATCCTAATTGATGTCGAAGAAATTCGGAGCAGGAGTGTTCACACTCCTGCTCGCACTTTTTTGTGCGGACGCGGCGCGGGCGCAGGAGACCGCGAAGCCCGCTTCGCAAACACCTCCGGCGACGGCGACGCCGGAGGCTCAGGACGACGTTGAC
>DASPJG010000274.1:0-12326 GCA_035628755.1 Pyrinomonadaceae bacterium | reverse complement strand
TGTTCGACGGTTTGATAGCGTCGCGCCGGTTCTTTTGCGAGCGACTTGAGAATGATGTTGTCGAGGTCGCCCTTCAGTTGAGAGCCTGTGAGCGGAGTTTGCGCCGCCTCGCTCGGAAGCACGGGTTCGGCTTCCATGATCTCCCGCAGCAGGTTCCCGTTCGTGTGATTCCCGACGTGGTACGGCAGACTTTCGGTGAGAGTCTTGAACAGGACGACGCCCAGACTGTAAACGTCGGTCGCCGTCGTGACCGTCTCGCCTCTGATCTGTTCGGGGCTGGCGTACTGCGGCGTCAAAGCCCCGAGGTGCGTGATGGTGTTTCCGTTGTCGGCGTTCGCGTCCAGCAGCCTGGAGATGCCGAAGTCGAGCAGTTTCGGCTCGCCGTCCGTGTTGACGAGGATGTTCGACGGCTTCAGATCGCTGTGCACGATCAGATTGCGGTGAGCGAAGGCGACCGCGTCGCAGACCTTGTTGAAGAGTTTCAGCCGGGCGTGCAGAGAGAGATTGCGGCTGCGGCAGAATTTATCAATCGGCTCGCCTTTAACGTACTCCATGACGAGATAAGGGATGCCGTCGGCGGTCGTCCCGGCGTCGAGCAGCCCGGCGATGTTCGGGTGGGCGAGCGTCGCCAGAATCTCTTTTTCGCGGTCGAAAGTGCGGCGGATTTTTCCGGTATTGAACTCGCGTTTGAGCATTTTGATCGCCACCCTTTGCTCAAACTTCCCATCGGCGCGAGTCGCCAGATAGACCGCGCCCATCCCGCCGAAACCCAGTTCGGAGACGATTTCGTAGCTGCCGATTCTCTGATTGGTGTGGACGGTCTGGTCGAGCAGGTCGCTGGAAAACTGGCCGACCGAAAGCGACATGAAATCTTCCGCTTCTGCTTCCAGACTCAACAGCGATTCGACCTCTGCGCGAATCTCGACGGTGATGTCCGCCCGCTGCAAGTGATCTCGCCGCTCGGAAGGCGCGAGCCTGAGCGTTTCGAGCAGAACCTCTTTGACGGTTTTCCAGTTTTCCGCGTGCATCTTCAAACGCTTCTCAAAGCCCTTGTGAGATATGCGAAAACGCCCGCCGAAACCGGACAGAAAAGTCCGGCAACGACGGACTTATTTTTGATTCAACTCGCGGTAGAGCCAGAGCCGCGCCGCCTGCCATTCGCGCCCCACCGTGCGTTCGGAGATGCCGAGGCTGGCAGCCACTTCCTGATTGTTCATCCCGCCGAAGAACTTCATCTCGACGATTCTCGCCTGCGTTTCGTCGAGCTTTTCCAGCCGCTTCAGAGCTTCATCCAGAGCCAGAATCGAACCGGCGCGTTCTTCGAGGGGAATCTCCACGTCGTCGAGCGAAAAATGAACCTGATGATTGCCGCGTTTCTCCGCCGCATAGAGGCGCGCGTGGTCAACCAGAATTTGACGCATCAGCCTTGAAGCGATGCCGTAAAAATGGCTTCGATTTTGCCATTGTATTCCTGTCTGCCCGCTTAACCTCAGAAACGCCTCGTTAACCAGCGCGGTCGGCTGCAACGTGTGGTTGGAGCGTTCCGCGGACATCAGGTAGCGCGCCTGTCTCTTCAATTCGTCGTAGACGAAAGGCACCAGACGTTCCTTCGCTTCCTCGTCGCCGTTATTCCAATCTTGCAGAATCAGCGTGATTTCCGCTGTCGAGTTCTCGCTCATAGAGATTTTTGGATGGGGTTAATTCCGAAGGGCTTGTTTTCCCGGAAAGAAGTTGGTGCTGGAAAAGTTGGCCGTCTTTCTCGAAGTTCTACGCATATACAGTTCAGAGGCTCAAACGCACGGCGCAATGTCAATAATGCGACACAGGCAGGTTGTGTTGCAAACATTTTAATCTTTCGACCTGATCATTTCTCGTCATGTTCATCGTTTCGCCGCCTACCGGCATCCGCTCCGCTGAAACACTACCGTAGCAGTACTTAGCCCAGAGAAATTTGCCATCCGAATACACGCGCCCGACGCGGCACAACCAACCCCACTTGATAAGGAGTTTGTCCATGTCCCCCTGTCCCAAGAGAACGAAAACCACCCGCGCCCGTAACTTCCGCAACGCTCGTTTCCCCGCGCGCCGCTTCGTCGCACAGGTGTTGGCCTTCATGCTGTTCGTGCAGATGATCGCGCCGCCAGCCCTCGCCTCTCCCGCGAACGGCTTCCCGCTCGCCTCGTTCGGCGGGCGTGCGTTGTCGTCCATTGTCGCCGCGTTCGGGAAGACGGATGTTGGCGCGCGTGCGGCCTCCGCGCAGCACGTCGCGGTCGTCCCCGCGACGGAAGAGTTTGGGGTGGTGCTGACGCCGCTCAGCACGGCGTTCGCCGGGCACAACGGCATCGAGCATCATCAGGCGTTAGGCAAGGTGGTCGTCTCTTCTCATAGCCCCACGGGCATGCCGCTCAATTTCGAGACGCTCGACGCCGACGGCACGCACCGCCCACACTCGAACGTCGCAGGGCTGGCGGGCGGTCTGAAGCTCGCGACGGCGCGCGACGAGGGGACGGGCATGAGCCGCGGCGGCTTCAAGCCCGGCGAGTTGTTCAGCGGTACGGGCGTGCCGGGCGTGGTCGCGCGCGTGGCTCCCGACGGAGCTTCGGTGCAGAACCCGTGGGTCACGCTGGCGGGCGAGGGCGGCCAGTTGAGCGGAGGGCTGTTTGTTGACCGGACGGGCGTGTTCGGCGGCGACCTCATCGCCGTCACGACGACGGGCGGGGTGTGGCGCATCAACTCGTCCGGTGTGGTCGCGCGCATCGCAGACCTCGGCACACACCTCGCCGGAGTGACGACCATCCCCGACGATCCGGCCAGATACGGCCCCTGGGCGGGAAAGATTCTGGCCGGGGCGAAAGACGAAGGGATCATCTACGCGATTGACGCGCAGGGCAACCCGACCAGCTACCAACTCGGCATCAACCCGGAAGAGATTCGCGTGATCCCCGCGCACGAAAATTTTTACGGCGTTGACCCTGTGGGCGGCAAAATCTGGGGCGCGCCCGACGAAGCTTTCGCGGGCATCATCGGCGACATCCTCGTCGCACAGGGGACGCCCGGCGCGCTCGTGCGCGTCCGCTGGAACGGCACGGAGTTCGAGGTCGGGCGACTCGCGCAGGTCGAGCAATGGGCGCAGATCACGTTTTCGCCCGCCGCCCTGTCCGAAATCGGAGGCGTCAAGCAGTTTCACGAGAAGCTCGCCGTGGTGCGTCATGCGCCGCAACTCGATAGCGGGCGCATCGAGGGCGCGCTCTGGCAACTGCTCCCGGAGAACGTCGTGCTGGACGGCACTGACGTTATTACCTCAGACCTGCTTGTGCCCGGCGTGCCGTCGGTCGTGGTCGGCAGCGGCAAGCCTTCCTTCGGCGGCGTCGTCGAGGGCGTCGAGAGCGCGCACCCCACCGGCTATTCCGTCTCCATCAGCAACAACGCCAGCCTGCGCCACGTCATCACGCGCACCAACCCGATCAACCTCTCGCCCGTACCCGCGCCGTCCGCCACGGCGGGCACGCGCGACGTGTCTCTGACTAAAGCCGGCGAGAGCATCGGCGACGCGGCGACCCTTCGCCACCTCAGTATCTCCGGCAAGGCTGGCGCGGTGGCCGTCCCGCCCGGCGCATATGGCAAGTTCACAGCCAGCGGCCATACGCAGTTCGTCTTAGGCGTTGCGGGCGCGACTACTGCGTCCGTCTATGACCTCGAAGAATTGTCGCTCTCCGGCGGGAGCGAGTTGCGTCTGGCCGGCCCTGTCAGGTTGAACGTGCGCGGCAACGTGTCTCTGTCCGGCTCGACTGCCGGTGCTGCCGACGATCCGCAAAAGCTTCTGCTCTCCGTGTCGCAAGGGGCGGTCGGCGTCAGCGGCAATGGCGTCCTCTACGCCGTCGTGCGCAATCCTCAGGGCACAGTCTCGATTGGCGGCAACAGTCGTATTCGCGGCACGGTCACGTGCGACCTTCTCAATGTTTACGGCAACAGCGTTCTGCAACTCACCTAGAACGACATACCCCCGCCGCCCGTCAACCGCCCGCCCGTGGCGGATGCCGGGACTGACCAGACGATCACGCTCCCGGTGGACGTGGTGAGTCTGAACGGCACGGCGACGGACGACGGCCTGCCCCTCGGCAGCACACTCGCCGCCGGTTGGTCAAAAGTCTCCGGCTCCGGCTCCGTCACCTTCGCCAATGCCGCCAGCGCGGCCACATTGGCCACCTTCAGCGAACCCGGCAGCTACGTCCTTCGCCTCTCGGTCAATGATTCGCTACTCACCGTCTCCGACGAGGTGCGGGTCGAGGTGCTCCCGCGCAACCAGCCGCCCGTCGTCAATGCAGGGGCGGATCAATCCATTGAACTACCGAACACGGCGACTCTCGCAGGCGTCGTGACCGACGACGCGCTGCCGCGCGGCTCGAACGTGACGAAGACGTGGAGCGTCGTCAGCGCGCCCGGCGAGGTCAGCTTCGCCGACCCGCACGACCTTGCAACCGTCGCCACCTTCTCCGCGCCCGGTGATTACACGCTGCGCCTGACGGCGGATGACACGGAGTTGACCGCGAGCGATGATGTCAACATCACTGTCCGCCCCGAGAATCAGCCGCCGGTCGTCAACGCCGGGGCTGATCAGACGTTGCACCTGCCCGCAGCGGCCACACTGAACGGCACGGCGACGGACGACGGGTGGCCACTCGGCAGCACGCTCACGACGAAGTGGACGCTGGTTTCCGGCGCAGGCAATGTCATCTTCGACAAACCTGACAGCCCGGATACGGCTGCCACCTTTAGCGCGCCCGGAACCTACGTCTTGCGGCTCGCAGCTTCCGACTCACAAAAGGCCGCCTTTGACGATGTGACGATCAGCGTGCTGTCGAGTCTGAACGCCCCGCCCGTCATCACCAGCGAGCCGCCGACAAAGTTTTCGCTCGGCCCCGCTCCTATCGGCGCGGGCGAACCCGTCAACCTCGCCCCGTGGACGGTCAAGCAGTACGAACTGAACTCGCAACCCAACGCCAACTGGGCTAAGGACTTGGCGAACAACATAGCCACGCAGACCGTCAACGCCGACGCCTCTTTCCTGCTCAGCGACTTCGACCTGTCGCGCGCGCAGATGGACGGGACTTGGCGCGTCGATACGACCAGCGACGACGACTTCATCGGCTTCGTCTTCGGCTATCAGGACTCCGAACACTTCTACGTCTTCGACTGGAAGAAGGGCAGCCAGAACGATTCGCTCGGCTTCGCAGAGCGCGGCATGAGCGTCAAGGTCTTCAACGCCGACTCGACGCTCACGGGACGCGACTTCTGGCCGACCGCTGGCAACGGCACGCGCGTCCGCACGCTCTATCACAACACCATCCCGTGGCAGACCGCCATTAACTACCAGTTCACGCTGCAATTTCATCCGGGCAGAATCAAAATCACCGTCCGGCAGGGCGAGACCGTGCTCGCAGACATCACGGTTAACGACTCGACCTACACGAATGGCCGCTTCGGCTTTTACAACTACTCACAGTCGCAGGTGAAATACTCCGGCTTCCGTCGCATGTCGCTCATACAGGGCACGTACACCTACGACGTGGAGGCCACAGACCCGGATGACGACACTCTAACCTACTCGCTTGACACCGCGCCCAACGGCATGACCATTGACCCGGCGACCGGCCTCATCAGTTGGCCGGTGTCGCCGCACGAAGCGGGCGAGCATCAGGTCGTCGTGCGCGTGCAAGACCCCGACGGCGCGTTCGACACGCAGAGCTACACGCTCACCATCGTTGACCCGAACACGGAGCCACCCTTCAAGGCCTACACGCTAGACGCTGACTTCGACGAGGGCAGCTACACCAACGTCAAGCACGACACGCCCCACCAGTTGCAACTCGACTCCGCGACGACCTCAAACGTGGGCGCTTGGTCGGACGTCTTTGACAGCCAGAAGGCCGCCGCCGTGTGGGGGCGCGTCGGATGGACGGCGCAGGTCTGCGGCGACGGGCTGCTCGCCGTCTCGGTCGCCACCAGCGAGGACGGCACGACGTTCGGCCAGCCCGTAACGGTCTCGAACGGCGACGACCCCGCCATTCCAAACGGGCGTTTCATCAAAGTCAACGTCGGCTTCGAGCGCGCGTCGAGCGGCGAAAGCCCAGTCCTCTACGACCTCACAATCGGCACGGTGGGGTTTGAAATGGAGACGCCCACAAACGCTGCGCCCGAAGTGAACGCCGGGACAGACCAGACGATCAACGGCGTGACGAAAACCACTCTGCGCGGCACGGCCTGCGACGATGCCCTGCCGAGCAACCACCGGCTCGCCATCGCTTGGAGCAAGCTCAGCGGCCCCGGCACGGTCACCTTCTCCCGCCCGGATTCCACCTCGACCGAAGTTGATTTCGCCGTTCCCGGCATCTACGAACTCAAGCTCACCGCCACCGACTCGGCCTTAACCAGCAGCGACACGGTCGTCGTCGAAGTCCTGCCGCCCAACGAACCCCCCGCCGTCAACGCGGGCATTGATCAGGCAGTCACAAACCCGGAGAGGGCTACTCTCAACGGCATTGTCACCGACGACGGGCTGCCGAGAGGCAGCACGCTTCTCGTCACTTGGAGCAAAGTCTCCGGTGCTGGCGGCGTCACCTTCGCCGCGCCGAACGCCGCATCCACCACTGCCCGCTTCGGCGCGCCCGGCACATACGTGCTCCGGCTCACGGCCAGCGACACGGAGTTCAGCACACACGATGAACTCACCGTCACGGTCAACGGCATCAACCAGACGCCCGTCGTTAATGCGGGCGCAGACCAGACGATCACGCTCCCCGCCAAAGCGACTCTCGCGGGCACAGCCACCGACGACGGATGGCCGGAGGGCACCCCCCTCGCCGTCTCCTGGTCACAGGTGAGCGGACCCGGCAGCGTGACTTTCACCACTCCGAACAGTGCCACGACGCAGGCTTCCGCCAGTGTGGACGGAACCTACGTGCTGCGCCTGACCGCCAGCGATTCGGAACTCGCGGCGAGCGACGAAGTGACGTTGACGGTCAACGCAGCCGTCCCGCCGCCCGTCGTGCAGATCACGAGTCCCGCAGAGGGCAGCCGCATCTCCGACCGCTTGAACATCATCGGCAGCGTGAGCGGCGGCGCGTGGAGGCTTGAGTACGGTCTCAATAGCCTGAGTTCCGGGCAGGTCTGGACGACGTTCGCTTCCGGCAATACTCCCGTGACGAATGGCGTGCTCGGCGTCTTCGACCCGACCCTCCTGCTCAACGGCAGTTACACGGTTCGCCTCGTGGCGACCGATGACCGCGGCCAAACATCCGTCCACGCTTTCTCCACAGTCGTCACAGGCGAACTGAAGGTCGGCATCTTTACCCTCTCGCTCGTAGACCTCGAAGTGCCCGTCGCCGGTATTCCCATCACCATCTCGCGCATCTATGATAGCCGCGACAAACGCACCGGCGATTTCGGCGCGGGCTGGACGCTTGGCATGAAAAACGTGCGCCTCGAAAAGAGCGCGCCCATTGGCAACGATTGGGAGCAGACCACGAGCGGCGGTTTCTTCCCCACCTACTGCCTGCGCCCCACGAAGTTTTCCACCGTCACGGTCACCTTCCCTGACGGGACGGTCTACGATTTCGCGACGACCATCAATCCGCAGTGTCAGGCGTTGGCTCCCATGCAGTTCACCAGAGTCAACTTCACCCAACTGCCGGGCGACGCCGTTACGCGGGGCGCAACCCTGACCGCGCTTGGCGGCGACAACGAGGTCTTCTTCACCGGCTCTGCGCCGGGCTTCGGCGAACTCGTCAGCAACCAGACGCTCGACATCTACAACCCGACCCGCTTCCAGTTAACGACCCCCGACGGGGCGGTCTTGATCATTGACGAAAAGGCCGGGCTTCAGAGCTTAAAGGACACGAACGGCAACACCCTGAGCGTCAGCCCCGCCGGAATCATTCATTCCAGCGGCAAGAGCGTCTCTTTCACGCGCGACGCGCAGAACCGCATCACCCGCATCACCGATCCGGCGGGCAACAATCTCAACTACACCTACGACCTCAACGGCGACCTCGCCAGCATGTCTGATCAGGACGGGCGCACCATACGTTACACCTACAATTCGTCTCACGGTTTGCTCGACATCACCGACCCCTTGAACCGGCGCGGCATCCGAAATGAATACGACGCGAGCGGTCGCCTCGTGAGCATCACGGACGAGGAGGGCAAGACCATCCGTTTAGGGTTCGACCCGAACAGCCGCCAGCAGGTCATCACCAACCGCAAAGGCGACATCACCGTCTACGAGTACGATGCGAAAGGCAACGTCCTCAGCATCACTAATGCGCAGGGCAAAGTCACACGGGCAACGTATGACGGGGCTGGAAACCGTCTCACCGAAACCGACGAGTCCGGCAACACCACCACTTACACCTACGACCCGCGCGGCAACGTCCTGACGAAAACCGACGCCCAAAATCGCCTCACGCGCTACACCTACAACGCGCGCAATCAAGTCACGAGTGTGATTGATGCTAACGGCAACACGACGGCAAACACTTACGACGCCGCAGGCAACCTGACCTCTACGACCGATGCGCTGGGCAACGCGACCACCTTCACCTACAACCCGCGCGGGCAGGTGCTCACACGCACCGATGCCGCCGCTCAGACCGCCTCTTTTGAATACAATTCCTTCGGCAATCTGACTAAAGAGACAGACCGCCTCGGAAACGTCACGCTCCACACTTACGATACGCTCGGCAACCGCACCTCCGTCACCGATGCGAAGGGGAATGCCACGCACTTCAATTACAATGCGTCGGGGCTGCTGACGACCACCGTCGATGCCCTCGGCAACACCGCGCGCAACGAATACGACGCGGTCGGCAATCTCTCCGCCAGCGTCGACGCCCTCGGTCATCGCATCGAAGTCTCCAGCAACTTCCGTGGGCTGCCGCTGCAAACGACCAACGCCGACGGCTCGCAGTTCCGACTCCAGTACGATGCCAATGGTCAACTCGCAGGCAGTTCTTTGCCGGGCGGGCTTACGCCGACTATTGAACGTGATTCGCTGAGCCAGCCGACCAAGCTCACCCTTTCAACGGGAATTACGCTCGGGTATCAATACGACGCCAAGGGGCGTAAGGCGGCGGAGTCCGACCCGCTCGGCAACACCACCGCTTTCCAGTACAACCTGCTCGATAAGGTCACTGTACAAATAGACCCGCTCGGCAACCAGACGCACTACACCTACGACGCCGTCGGCAATCTCACCAGCCTGCGCGATGGCAACGGCAACACGACCTCCTTCACCTATGACCGCAACAACCGGCGCGTGCGGACGACGCTGCCGGACGGCAGTTTCTTCGAGAACGCCTATAACTCGCTCGGCGAGATGGTTTCTCAGCGCGACGCCGTCGGCAACGTCACCGCCTTCACCTACGACGGCGAAGGAAGCCTGCTCACGGTCACGCAACCCGGCGGCGGCGTCACACGCTACGAGTACGACCCGAACGGAAACCTGATTTCGTCAACTGACGCACACGGGCGCAAGACCGTGTCGGACTACGACAAGCTGAACCGGCTCGTCAAGAGGACGTACCCCGACGGCACGACGGAACTGATGACGTATGACGCGCTCGGACGCCCCACTTCACAAACCGACCGGCAGGGGCGCACGACTATCTATGAGTACGACAACATGAACCGCATCTCGCTGGTTCGTTACGCGGACGCAAAGACGATAGCCTACACCTACACCCCGAGCGGCAAGCGCGACACCGTGACGGACGCAAGCGGCGTCATAGACTTCGACTACGACGCGATGGAGCGCGTGACGAGCGTGCGCTATCCCGACGGCACAACCATCGGCTACGCCTACGACCTCGCCGGAAACCGCACCAAAATCACGACGCCCGACGGCGAGACACGTTACAGCTACGACGTGAAGAACCGGCTGGCGAAGGTGACAGACCCGCGCGGCCTCGTTACCTCTTACACCTACGACGGCGCGGGCAACGTCGTCGCTATCAATCACCCGAACGGGCTTGTCACCGCAAAGACTTACGACCGGATGAGCCAACTCTCGTCCATCAAAACGACGAACCCCGATGGAAACACCGTCTTTCAAGAGACCTACACGCGAGACGCAAACGGCAGGCGCACAAAGGTCGCGCAGGCGGACGGCTCGACGGTCGAGTATGCCTACGATACGAAGTCTCGCCTGACCGGCGAGACTTACAGGGATGCGGGCGGCAATGTCCGGCGGCAAATCGGCTACACCTACGACGCCGTCGGCAACCGCCTCACCGTCACCGATTCCTTGACGAACACAACCGTCAACTACACTTACAACGGTAACGACCAAATGACCTCCGACGGGGCGCATACTTTCGCTTATGACGCCAACGGCAACACCATCTCGAAAACCATCTCCACTTCCACCACGCGCTATGCCTACGACGCGCGCGAGCGGCTCACGCAGGTGACGCAGCCCGACAACTCCACGCTCACCTACGGCTACGACGCCAACGGTAATCGCGCGCGCGCCGTCGATGCGGGCGGCGCAATCACTAATTACGTGGTTGACGCGACGAGCCGGACGCCGCAAGTGCTTGTCGAAACCGACGGCAACATGCAGGTCGTCGCCTCTTACACCTATGGCCTTGAGTTGATCAGCCAGCGTCGTCAGGGCGTCGATTCCTTCTATCTACACGACGCGCTCGGCTCGACCAGAGCATTGACGAACGCGAGCGGAGCGGTCACCGACAGCTACTCTTACGACGCGTTCGGACAGTTAACGTCGAGCAGCGGGACGACCGTCAACTCGTTCCTCTACACGGGCGAGCAGAACGACGTGGCGAGCGGGCTTTATTATCTGCGTGCGCGCTACTACAACCCGTCCGCCGGTCGTTTCATCTCGATGGATCCATATCGCGGAACTTTAAACGCTCCCGCCACACAGCACCGGTACGCCTACACGCAGAACAACCCCGTCAATGCGACCGATCCGACCGGCCTCTACACCCGCCAAGAGGGCTCAGACATTCACAAGTTGCTCGGGCAGTATTATATCGGCCTGTATGGCGACTACTTCGTCGATGTTTGGGGTTCCAATGTCAATGGTGGGCTCTACGCTGTCGAACTTCCCTACGGGACGGGAGAAGGAGCATTTGATCGAGCTATTATGGGGGGCGAACGTATCAGGCCTGACCTTCGCCACTATGGTACGGGAGATGTCTACGAAATCAAGCCACTCACCCCGCTCGGTGTTGCAACGGCGGTACCGGAGGCAGGGTACTATACTCTCCAGCTGAACTGGTGGGAAACCGGAGCACCGAGTGCCGGAAAGTGGAAACTTGGCACGGAGACCTTCGTCCCGCCAATTCTTAGCCTCCCTTACAAAGATAGAACGGTGATAGTCTTCTCCCCCCCGTTCTCTCTGCCGGGAGCCATCTTCTACACGACGAACTTGGATGAAGATCTGAAGAAGGTCGGTGTTGCTGCCGCCGGTAGTAGCCTTCTCTCCGCTATCATCATGGGGAAGATGGCAATGCGTTTAATACAGGGGTACACCGCAGGACAGAGCGCAGGAGTCGCGGCGCAGACCGCAGGAGTCGTGGCGCGGAAGATGGCTGCCTGACTCGTCCTTCAAGCATGCTCTATTCGACGAAGCTGCCATGTTGCGCGCCGCTCACAAGAGACGCTCTCACCAGTCGTTAAAGCGCACGCACCACCGGGCATACCTGGCGCGCGAGACTGTCCCACCGGGCAGTCTCGCGCGCCGTTTACTGCGTGACGGGTCGGCAAGCGGTTCAACACGGGATTCACGTCCCGCGTGAGCGCGCGCTTAATATTGCTTGTCGTGTCGTCCCATTACGTGTGGCTGGATTAGAAAGGGCAGTTAATTCTCGACACGACAGTTAACCACGGGGCGTGGAAACTGATGCTGGAAAATGCCGTGAAGATTGAACCTGTTCCTTCATGCCTCACGTCCGCAAGCACGCCCCCGCCGGGTGCTTCATGCTGGCGAACTGAAAGAACTCTCGCACCGTCCTGCCGTAGGCGCGCCGCATCCTTCCTTAGCCCGACTTGTTGCCAAAAAGAGAGCCGCTTCGGGTCAAACATCCTCGCTGGCGCTTCCCTACCGTTGAGGATTTCAGGGATCAGAGCTTCTGTAGCAAGGAGCGGAAACCCCCAGAGCCGATTTGGAGAGCAAAACCGAAGTGAACCATGTCTCAACTCATCCACATGTCTATTAGTATCTATTCAGCTATCCGAAGCGTTTTCTGAGACTTAGCGGCTTCCCGCGGCACGCACTGTCGAGTGCACTAATGACGCCGCGCCCC
>DASPJG010000273.1:0-3147 GCA_035628755.1 Pyrinomonadaceae bacterium | reverse complement strand
CTAGTGAAGATGGCGGGCAAGTGAATGGCAAGCAATGAGTAGAGAAGAAGAACACATCGAACAAGCACCCGCTGCGGACGCGCACAACGCCGCTGACGCCGAAACCTCGTCCGCCGGGAATGAAGAGGCGGAAGACGCGCTGGCTCTCGAAGCGCTGGATGACCCGAACGATCTGGACGACGGCGACGCGGAGTTGGATGACGAAGAGGACGAGATAGAAATTTTCGACGCCGACGCCGAAGACGCCGCGGAAAAGCTGGCCGCGATGCGCCGCGAGATGGCGGAGAAAGGCGACGGCGGCGCGGCGTCGGCGGCGGGCGATGAAGACATCGCGCCCGGCGGCTCGCGCAGCATGGCCGAATTGATCTCGATCATCGAATCGCTGATCTTCGTTTCGGAAGATCCGCTGCCCGCGAAGACGCTTGCGGAAGTGCTCAAAGAGGATCGCGGCTGGGTGGAAGTGGCGGTCGAAGAGTTGGCGAAAGAGTTTAACGAGCGGAACGGCGGCCTGATGCTGCGCGAGGTGGCGGGCGGCTGGCAGTTCGCCACGCGCCCCGAAAATCACGAGCATGTCCGCGCTTTTCTCAAGTCGCGCCCCTCCGCGAAACTCTCGCTCGCCGCGCTTGAGACGCTCGCCGTCATCGCCTACAAGCAGCCCATCACCGTCCCTGAAATTTTGGAGATACGCGGCGTGCAATCTTCTTCGGCCATCAAGACCCTGCTCGACAAACGCCTCATCATCTCCAAAGGCCGCAAGGAGACGGTCGGTCGCCCGATGATGTACGGCACGTCCAAAGAGTTCCTACTCCAATTCGGCCTCCGCGATTTGTCCGAACTGCCGAACGTCGAAGACTTCGAGGACTTGGCGACGGGCGGAGCGTGAAAAAAAGTGAGCAGTGAGCGGTAAGCAGTAAAAAACTGTCCTCTCCCGGCTCATCGCTCACCGCTTACTAATATTATGGAAGAACGTCTGCAAAAATTGATCGCGGCGGCGGGGCTGGCCTCGCGGCGGCACGCGGAGGAGATGATCGCGGCGGGCGAGGTGACGGTCAACGGCAAACTCGTGACCGAACCGGGCACGAAGGCCGACCCGGCGCGCGATCACATCAAGGTGCGCGGTCGCCTGATCAACCCGCTGCTCGAAGCGCGAGAGAAAGTTTACGTGCTGCTCAACAAGCCGCGCGGTTATCTGGCGAGCTTGTCCGACCCGGAAGAACGCCCGCTCGTGACCGAACTCGTGCCCGCCTCGCTCGGTCGCCTGCATCCCGTCGGTCGGCTCGATTTCAACACCGAAGGGCTGTTGATCCTGACGAACGACGGAGAGTTGACCAACTACGTCACGGCGGCGCGCAACGGCGTGGCGAAGGTGTACGAGGTGAAGGTGAAGGGCGTGCCGCCGGAAGAGGCCGTCGAACGTCTCAGGCGCGGCATACGCCTCGACGACGGCACGCACACCGCGCCCGCACAGGTGAGAGCCACGGGCGAGACGGGCACGAACGCGTGGTTCGAGGTGATTCTGCACGAGGGGCGCAACCAGCAGATCAGGCGCATGTTCGATGCCATCGGCCACTCGGTTCTGAAACTGCGCCGCGTCCGCATCGGCGATTTGCAGGACGAACGCCTGCCGGTCGGCGCGTGGCGTCTGCTCCACCCGGCTGAAGTGGCGCGTCTGAAACCGCGCGCGGCGAAGAAAAGAGCCGCACCGACCGCGAAGACGGCGACGACCAAAGGGGCGACGAAAACCGCTTCTCAAAGGGGCGCGAAAGGGGCTTCTAAAAGTCGCGGCGCAGGTACGGGTCGGCGGCGAAGTTAAGGTACAATGTTCGGTCAGACGAACGGCGCGCCAGACGGATAGTTGCTTGTAAGGTCTGTCACTGTCCGTCTTTTTTTGCGCGTACTCACCGGGGGGCTTTTTTAGATCGTCATGGATTTCGAACTAAACGACGAGCAGAGACAGGTGAAGATGAGCGTGCGCGAGTTCGCCGAGGGCGAGATTGCGCCGCACGTCAGAGAGTGGGACGAGACGCAGCACTTCCCCGTGGAGTTGTTGCCGAAGCTGGCCGAACTCGGTTTGATGGGCGTCATCTTCCCCGAAAAATACGGCGGTTCGGGCATGGGCTACGTCGAGTACGCCACGATCATCGAAGAGCTTTCACGCGTTGACGGTTCGGTCGGCATCTCGGTCGCCGCGCACAACTCGCTCTGCTCAAATCACATCTACATGTTCGGCACGGAGGAGCAGAAGCAGAAGTATCTCGTGCCGCTCGCCCGCGGGGAGAAACTCGGCGCGTGGGGACTGACGGAAGCGGGCGCGGGTTCGGACGCCTCGGGCACGCGGACGACCGCCGTTAAAAAGGATGG
This sequence comes from Pyrinomonadaceae bacterium, assembly GCA_035628755.1. Classification (GTDB taxonomy): domain Bacteria; phylum Acidobacteriota; class Blastocatellia; order Pyrinomonadales; family Pyrinomonadaceae; genus JAIVJZ01. Next base: position 786 of record DASPJG010000273.1, on the reverse strand, counting down.
CGGGTGGGTCGTCAACGGTTCGAAGAACTTCATCACGCATGCCGTCCACGGCGACGTGTGCGTGGCCGTCGCCTCGACCGACCGTGCGATGCGCTCGAAGGGCATCACGGCCTTCATCTTCGAGAAGGGAACGCGCGGCTTCATGCCCGGCAAGAAGGAAGACAAGCTGGGACTTCGCGCGTCGGAAACGGCGAGCGTTATTTTTGAAGACTGTTTTATCTCCGACGACAACCGGCTCGGCCCCGAAGGTCTGGGCTTCATACAGGCCATGCAGATTCTCGACGGCGGTCGTATCTCCATCGCCGCGCTCGCCGTCGGCATCGCGCAGGGCGCATACGAGTCGGCGTTGAAGTATTCAAAAGAGCGGCAGCAGTTCGGCAAGCCGATCTCGGAGTTTCAGGCCATCCAGTTCAAGCTGTCCGACATGGCGACGCAGATCGACGCCGCGCGCCTCTTGATGTATCGCGCCGCCTATTTAAAGGACAACGGCAAGAAGGTGACGAAGGAATCGGCGATGGCGAAACTCTACGCCTCCGAGATCAGCGTCAAGGTCTGCGAAGAGGCCATCCAGATTCACGGCGGCTACGGCTACACGAAAGACTATCCGCCGGAAAAATACTGGCGCGACTCGAAGCTCTGCACCATCGGCGAGGGCACGTCGGAAATTCAACGCATGGTGATCGCAAGGCAATTGCTGAATGCGTGAGTTGTGAATCGTCAAGCGTAGATAGAAAGAACGGATTTTATCTATTCACGATTGACGATCCGCGATTCACGATCCTTTTA
>DASPJG010000272.1:0-3035 GCA_035628755.1 Pyrinomonadaceae bacterium | reverse complement strand
TGCGCGGGCGCGTCGTGCTGCTCGACTTCTGGGCGACGTGGTGCGCGCCGTGCCTGTACACGATGCCGAAGTTGAAAACCCTTCACGACCGTTTCAAGAAAGACGGTCTGACGGTCATCGGTCTCACGCAGTTTTTCGGGCGCGCGGGAGACAAGGTCTTGACGCCGGAAGAAGAGTTGGAACACCTGCGCTCGTACAAGAAAGACTTGAAGCTGCCTTACGCCTTCGCCGTCGCTGCGGACGAAGATAACGACGTGCGCTACGGCGTGCGCTCGATCCCGACGGCCTTTCTGCTCGACCGGCGCGGGCGCGTCCGCTACATTTCAGTCGGCGCAGGCGGCGCGAGCCACCACAAAGAACTCTCGGACAACATCAAGCGGTTGCTGGCCGAACCATAAGGCCGTGAATCGTAAATCGCAAATCGTGAATAGAAAGAAAACTGCTTTCATCTATTCACGATTTACGATTCACGATTTACGATTCACGTTCTTCGACGATTCACGATTTACTTTTCCCTGTTGTAAGCTGGTTTAAGTTATGGAAGGCACTAATCTCAGTTTTTCGCTCATCATCGCATTCATCGGCGGGCTGGCCTCGTTTCTCAGCCCGTGCGTGCTGCCGCTCGTGCCGGGCTACATCTCGCTCATCTCCGGCGTCAGCATTGACCACTTGAAGGAAGGCGCGAGGGCGCGCACGGAAGCGCGCCGCGCCGTGATGATGAACTCGCTCGCGTTCAACGCGGGGCTGTCGCTGATCTTCATCGCGCTCGGCGCGGCGGCGGGGCTGGTCGGCTCGGCCATCACGTCGAACCCGTGGGTCAGGATCATCGGCGGGCTGATCATCATCGCGTTCGGGTTGCAGTTGATGGGCGTCTTGAAGATCGGCGCGCTCTATCGCGACACGCGCAAGTTTTCCGACGAGAAGCCGCGCGGCATGCTCGGCTCGTTCACGCTGGGGCTGGCCTTCGCCGCCGGTTGGACGCCCTGCATCGGCCCCATCCTCGGCGGCATCCTCGGCCTCGCCGCGACGAGCGGCGGCTGGCGGAGCGGGCTTGTCCTCTCGGCCTTCTACGCCGCCGGACTCGCCGTGCCGTTCCTGCTGACGGGTCTCGGCATCAATAAATTTTTGAGTTTCTACACGCGCTTTCGTCGCCACCTGCACAAGGTCGAAGTCGTCTCCGGCGTTCTGCTCATCGCCATCGGCCTGCTCGTCGCCACCAACAACGTGACGCGCCTCGCCAGTTATGCCTCCGTCCTGCCGAACCCCGAAACGTGGGTCAACTCGTGGGCGAAGCGCAACAATGCCGCGACGGGCGGGACGACCACGGCGGCGACGGCGAAGCCCGCGAGTTCTTACCCGGTTGCGCCCGACACGGAAATGAAGACGCTCGAAGGCGAGCCGTTTCGCGTCTCAAGTTTGCGCGGGCGCGTCGTGCTCGTGAACTTCTGGGCGACGTGGTGTCTGCCCTGTCGCGCCGAGATTCCCGACTTCAACCAGATGCAGAAGGATTACGAGGCGCGCGGCTTCGCCGTCGTCGGCATCTCCTCGCACGACACGCCTGAGATGATCCGCGACTTCCAGAGCGTCGTCAGGCAGGAGTATCAACTGCTGACGAGCGGCGACGATGCGCCCGCCGAATTCCAGACGGGGCCGGGTCGCCCCGCCACCTTCATCCTCGACCGCGAAGGGCGCATCCGCGAACGCTTCATCGGCGAACGCGACCGCGCCACCTTCGATGCGGTCGTCCGGCCACTCTTGGACGAACAGCAAACAACCGCCAGCAATTAATAAAGCGCGCGAGACATAGCGCGCCCGACAGGAGTTACAGCCATGCGAAAAATTCCGAGCCTCGTCTTCTCCCTCATCTTCATGCTCGCCACGGTCGGCGCGCTGGGGGCGAGCGACACGCACGAGTACGCGCCCATTCAGGAGAAGAAGATCAATTACAGGGATTGGACGTTCAAGCGTTTAGGGACGGGCGAGGCGGTGAATTTGCGCGAGTGGACGAAGGGGAAAAAACTCGTCCTCGTCGTTTATCTCGCGCCGTGGTGCAACAACTGGAAGATGGAAGCCCCGGTGGTCGAACGTCTCTACACGAAGTATAAAGCGCACGGCTTCGACGTGATCGGCGTGAGCAACTACGGCACGCCGCGCGACCAGCAGATTCACTTCAAGGACAAGACCCCGCCCTACATCGTGGTGATTGAATCCGACACGCGCGAGGCGCGCGACCAGACGACGCACTACGCCTATCGCCAACTCACGGGCGACGCGCGCAAGTGGGGGTCGCCCTATAACATCTTCCTCCTGCCGTCGAAACTCAAGCACGACGGCGAGGTGCTGACCGAGAAGGCGTGGATCACCAACGGCGAACTCATCGAAGACGAGGCCGAAAAGTTTATCCGCAAGCATCTCGGTTTGAAGGAAGAGAAAAAGGAAAAGAGCGACGAGAAAGTGGCGTCGCAACTCTAAGCCAGCGGCGCGACCGGCGATAGGCGAGCGCGCGTTAGAACACACGCGCCGCCGCAGACACGTAGAGCGCACAGCAAGAGGACAGCAGAGAATAAAGCCACGGCGATCTCAAGTTGAGATCGCCGTGGCTTTTCGCTCTCTGTGTTCTCCGTGCCTGCGCCGGAGAAAGGCTGGACGCCCGGCTTAATCGTTGTCTATGGGCTTGGTCTTTTGCCGCACCGGACTTGATTCGTGCGACGGAGAAGCGCGTCGTTCCTCGCGTTGCTGCGGCGGGTCGGGGCGACGTTCCTCACGCGGCGGCGGCGCGGAGCGTTCTTCGCGCGGGGCTGGACGCTCCTGTCGCGGCTCGGAGCGTTCCCGCGGCGGCGCGGGTCTCTCTTCGCGTTGCGTTTTTCTCTCCTCGCGCACCTCTGGCCGCGGGCGGTAAACATCCGTCGGCACGGGTCGTTCGCGCTCGATTGGTTTGGCTCGCTCCTCTCGCGGTTCGGCGCGCGGCGGACGCGACGGGCGAGAGTCGGGCTGCGGCGTCACGTTGTTGTCGGCCTCCGGGCGTTCGACGGGTT
>DASPJG010000271.1:0-2254 GCA_035628755.1 Pyrinomonadaceae bacterium | reverse complement strand
CGCGGAGGGAATTTACCTTCCGCGTCCTTCCCGGCTTTCGCGTGGAGGGTGTCTGAAAGCGTATCAGAAAAAGGCGGAGATCGTGTGAGAGTGAACGATTGACAAACTATACAGTGCGCGACCGGCTTAATTGCCGAACTGTCACGGCGAAGTTGCGCGCGTGTGAACTACGTCTGAAACGCCGGGAAACACGCACGCGCTCGCTCTTCCTCGCCTCTGATCCGATGGCTTCCCCAAGCCTCGAAACTTGTGGCCTTCGATTTGCTATATCTGTGAACAAGTTCCGGTGCGGCGCACAAGCGTGAACTTATTGGAACTTTTCCGACGCTTTCAGCGTCTATAGTTACGAAAGAAAATACAATACAAGGCGGGTGGGCAATCATCATGACGACGAACAAATCTATCAAGATCATCAAACGTGGGGAACGCGCCGCGCTGGAAGCCGCCGCCGAAACCGCGAGCAACGAACAGAAGAAGACGACGCACGAAGCCGCGCGCGACGTGGTGGCCACCGTCACCGAGTGGGTCAACGAGTTTCAGCAGAAGCGTCGCACCGAAACTTCGCAGGCGTTGAAGACGCTCTTCGGCGAGACGACGCCGCAGCCGAGCAAGGCATAACTTTCCGACAACCGGAGCAATTAGCTTGCGCCTTATCCTCTCTCACGCGAGACGGTAAGGCGCAAACTCTTTGCGGCCTCCCGCCCGCCCGTCAGTCGCGCCCGCTCCTCAACGCTTCCGTCACAAAAAAACAAAAAAAGTTGCGCCCGCTGACTATTGACACGGGAGAGAGGCGCGCGTAGCATCGCGCCATTCCGGAAAAAGAGGCTTACCAAACGCTATGTCATCAAACGCCAAGAAGCCGTCGAAGAAGCGCAGCGAACGTCCTCTCAGCACCGCGCTCCGCACGCCCTTCGCGCACCCCGGCCACCCGCTCACACGCGCCAAACCGGAGGGACGCGCCCATCCTGCCGAGCGCAAAGTCAAACACAAACGGCGTGCGGGCGAGGACGGGTAACGTGCGCTCCACGCCCGCGAAAATTTTGCTTTTCAATCTTGCCGGTTCGTGCTTAATATAGCGCGCTCGTAGATTTTCCGTGTCTTTGCCGCCGCGTCAGGGCGCATCTGCTCCAGCCGTCGTGACGCGAATTTTTCGCGCGGCTGTCGTTATACACATTTTGAGGAGGCTAGTTTAATGACTTACGTTGTGTGTGAACCCTGCTTTGGCTGCCGTTATACGGACTGCGCGCTGGTCTGTCCCGTCGAGGCTTTTCACCTCGACGATGAGATGGCCGCGCTCGTGATCAACCCGGAGACCTGTATTGATTGCGACGCATGCGTGCCGGAGTGCCCGGTCGAAGCCATCTTCGCCGAAGACAAAGTGCCGGCGGAGTGGGCGCACTATACCGAGATCAACGCCGACCGTTCGCTCAGAGCGGGCTTGCCGATCCAGAGCGAAAAACTCGACCCGTTGTGCTAATGCCCGGTGAGGCTGACGGAGGCGTCTCGCGTCGCACAGGCGGCGGGCGTGTGGCAGGATCAGACGGCGCGCAAGTCTCTCAACACGCGGAGGGGCTTGCGCTTCGTTGTTTCTACGGCAGGCGCGCCGCAAGCGTGAGTGGAGGTTTGAGTGAATGAGAAAAACCGCGAAACGTCTGTTGGGTGGGCTGGTGTTGGCCGTCGGCGGAGTGGGTGCGGCGGCGTTGCTGGGGCGACGCAGCAGGGCGGCGCGGGAAGTGAAAGGCGGGGAGCGCGAGCGCGGCCTCGACCGCTGGGCGCGTCCCGGCATGAGCGTCACCTTTCGCGGGGAACTGATGCCGGGTCGGCAGCGCGCCGAGCGCACGTTTCAGGTCGCGGAGTTGCTGCCGAGCGGTCGCGTCACGCTCGACGGCGTGGCGGGCGAACACACGGAAAGCGAATTTGAACAGCCGCGTTAAGCGCAGGCGCACAGGCGCGGCTTCCGCGTCGAAGCGGGAAGGGTTGGACGAAACGTGTCACAGGAGAGAATCGAAGCGTTTAAGGCGATGGTCGCGGCGCAACCGGAACAGGAAATGGTCTGGTACGGGCTGGCGAACGAGTACGTGAAATTGGAGCGTTGGGATGAGGCGGCGGACGCGCTGCGGCAAGTCGTGAAGTTGAACGCCGAGTTCACGGCGGCGTATCAGATGCTCGGCACGGCGTTGATGAATCAGGGGCGTCGCACAGAGGCGCGGCGCGCGTGGGCGGACGGCATCGAGGTGGCGAACCGCACGGGCGC
>DASPJG010000270.1:0-11627 GCA_035628755.1 Pyrinomonadaceae bacterium | reverse complement strand
GCGGGGCGGCGGGCGGAGTCGTCATCACGGCCTCGCACAACCCTGCGGAGTTCAACGGCTTCAAGATCAAAGCCCCGTGGGGCGGGAGCGCGACGCGCGAGACGACCGCCGCCGTCGAAGCCCTCGTTGACGCGCAGCCTCCGCGCCGCAGCGACCTGACGGACGCGATGCGCGGCGAGCTAGAGGATGCGGTCGCAAGTTATCGCGCGCAGGTCGCGTCCTACGTCGATCTCGAAATGCTTCGACGGGCGCGGGCGCGCGTCGTCGTCGATCCGATGCACGGGTCGGGCGGTCGTTGGGTGGAGAGTTTCCTGCTGGGCGGCACGCTCGACGTGGAGACGATTCGCGCCGAACGCGACACGCAGTTTGGCGACGTCAACCCCGAACCGATTGAACGCAACCTCGCGCCCTTGCGCGCGCGCGTCGCAGAGGCGGGCGCGCTCGTCGGGCTGGCGACCGACGGCGACGCCGATAGAGTCGGCGCGGTCAACGAACTGGGCGAGACGATGACGATGCACGAAGTCGTTCCGCTCCTGCTGTTGCACCTCGCGCGGCGTCGCGGGATGACGGGCGGCGTCGTCCGCACCTTCTCGCAATCGGTGCTGACGAAACGCATCGCCGCCGCGCACAACCTGAAACTGTACGAGACGCCCATCGGCTTCAAGTACGTCGCAGACCTCATGCTGCGCGAGGACATTCTGATCGGCGCGGAAGAATCGGGCGGCGTCGGCGTCAAAGGCCACATCCCGGAGCGCGACGGCATCCTCAATTCGCTGCTCTTTCTCGAAGCCGTGATCGCGGCGGGCAAGTCGCCTGCGGAGATGGTCAGGGAGATGCACTGCGAGTTCGGCGAGTTCTATTTCGGGCGGCGCGACCTGCACCTCGAAGTGGCGCGCGGGCTGAACCTCGTCGAGACGCTCTCCGTCTCGCCGCCCGAAGCCGTCGCGGGTCACACCGTCCACGGCTTCTCGCACATGGACGGGATGAAACTCATTTTCGGAGACGAATCGTGGCTGCTCTTCCGGCAATCCGGCACGGAACCCGTGCTGCGCATCTACTCGGAAGCCACCTCGGTCGCCAAGATGAACGAACTGCTCGACGCAGGCTGCGCGATGGCGAACAAAGCGGAAGTCAGAGGTTAAGTGCGGAAGCCGGAGGCCGGAGGTCAGCTTTCCTCTGCCTACCCGGACACGCTCTTGGCCTCTCGACAACTCATCGCTCTCGACGTGCTTTTAACTAACCTCTGACCCATTTTTATGCCTGAGCTTCCCGAAGTCGAACTCGTCGCGCGCGCCCTCGACGGCCTCGTCAGTTCGCGCCGCGTGCTGGCCGCGCGGCTTTTGCGCGCGGGTCTCGCGCCTGACACGCCGCCCGCAATCTTCGCGCGTCGCCTGCGCAATCGCCGCATCGAGCGCGTCACGCGGCGCGGCAAGCATATCCTCTTCGAGCTGGAAGGCGCGCAGGTGCTCATCGCGCACCTGCGCATGACCGGGCGATTCATGCTCCTGCCGCCCGAAGCCGCACTGCCGAAACATACCCACGCTCTCTTTTATCTCGAAGACGAGCGGCGGCTCGTCTTCTCCGACCAGCGGCACTTCGGGATGATGAAACTGACCGGCGCGGCGGAACTGGCGCACGCCAAAGAACTGCGGCTGCTCGCTCCCGAACCCTTCTCCGCCGACTTCACGCCCGCTTACCTGCGCGCCACCTTCGCGCGCACGCGCCGCACTTTGAAAGAGACGCTCCTTGATCAAACGAAGGTGACGGGTCTCGGCAACATCTACGCCGCCGAGGCTCTCTTTCTCGCGCGCATCAATCCCTTCCGCGCCGCCGCCGAAATTTCGCCGCGCCGCCTGCCCCGTCTCCACCGCGCCATCCTCGACGTGTTCAACGAATCAATCGCGCATGGCTCGACCATGAACGTTGACCCCGAAAACATAGACGGGAGCTACTACGACGGCGGCTTCAATGGCCGCTGGCGCGTCTACGACCGCGAAGGCGAATCCTGTCTCGACTGCCGCGCCCCCATCCGCCGCCTCACCCACGCCGGACGCTCGACCTACTTCTGCCCCCGCTGCCAGAGAAGATAAAAACGGAAGTCGGCGGCTGTCAGGTCAGCAGGCATAAATTGAAGGCCGGTGAAAGCGCGCTTAACAACGCTTTCACCGGCCTTAGTGTTGACCACGACTCTAACCCTGACTTCTCGTCTCTACAAGTTTTGTACGATGAAGTCGGTCATCATCTGTCGCATGTGTTTGAGGAGGAGCGGGTCGGTCACGCCGTGGCGCGACTTGGGGTAGAGCATGAGTTGAAAGGGCTTGCCCGCCTTCTGTAGCTCGTAGGCGAACTGGATGGTGTTCTGGACGTGGACGTTGTCGTCCATCAGACCATGGATGAGCAGGATTTTGCCGTGCAGGTCTTTCGCGTTGTAGAGCGGCGAAGCCTTGCGATAGCCTTCGGGGTTGTTCTGGGGCGTGCCCATGTAACGCTCCGTGTAGATGCTGTCGTAATCGCGCCAGTCCGTGACGCTGCCGCCCGCGATGCCGATCTTGAAGTTCTGGCTGTGCGTCAGCGCGTAGGAAGTCATAAAGCCGCCGTAGCTCCAGCCCCAGATGCCGATGCGCGAGCCGTCAACGTAGGGTTGCGACTTCAACCACGAAACGCCGTCTTCCAGATCGCGCAGTTCCAGTTCGCCGAAGTTGCGATAGACCGGCCAAGCGGATTCCACGCCCTTGTTGCTCGCCGTGCGGTTGTCGCAAATCCAGACGATGTAGCCCTTCTGCGCCAGCATTTGATGCCAGAGATAACTGACGCCGCCCCAGCCATTGCGCACCTGCGGGGCTTGCGGCCCGCTGTAGGTGAACGACATGACGGGATATTTTTTCGCCGGGTCGAAGTCCGGCGGGCGAATCATCATCGCCTCCATCGTGAAGCCGTCGCGCGTCTTGACCTGCATCAGTTCAGCCTTGCCGAGTTTGTACTGCGCGAGCGCGGGGACTCTGTTTTCGGCCAGCACGCGCACGAGTTTGCCGCTCGCGTCGAAGAGACGCACCTGCTGCGGCGTGTTGATGTCGCTCCAGTAATGTACGAAGTGCGTGAAGGTCGGGTTGAAATCGACGCGATGCGAGCCTTCGCCCTGCGTGAGACGCGCGAGTCCCGTGCCGTCCAACTTGATGCGATAGGCGTTCGCGGCGATGTGGCTCGCCTCCGTGCCCGTGAAATAGATGAATCCCTTCGCTTCGTCCACGCCCTCGACCGAACGAATCTCCCACTTGCCGTCCGTCACCTGACGGATCAGCCTTCCGTCCGCCGCGTAGTGATAGAGGTGCTGCCAGCCGTTGCGGTCGCTCAACCAGAGGAACGAGCCGTCTTTCAGGTAACGCGGGTTGTTGTCCTTCGCTTCGACCCAGGCTTTGGTCGTCTCGCGGAAGAGCGTCGAGGTCTTGCCGTCCGATGCGTTGGCATGGTTGAGATCGAGATACTTCTGTTCTCGATCCTGCGCGTGAAAAATGACCCGGCGACTGTCGGGCGTCCAGCCGACGCGCGTGATCAAGAGATCAGTGGGGAGATACTTGTAGGTGTCAGCCCAGCGCGTCGCGCCGCCGGAGGCGTTGACGATGCCGAGTTTGACAATCGGGTTCGGGTCGCCCGCCTTCGGGTAGGGCGTGATCTCCAATTCCTGCCTGACCGGGATGTGATCAACCACGGCGAACTCGTGCACCGGCGTTTCATCGAGACGCAGGTAGGCGATCATGTTTGAATCGGGACTCCACCAGTAGCCCTCGAAATTCCCGCGCCCGTAGAGTTCTTCCTGATACACCCAGTCGAGGCGACCGTTCAGGATTTTGGGTGAGCCGTCGGTGGTGAGCGCGCGCTCTTTCTGCCCGGCGAGGTCAACGATGTAGATGTTGTTGCCGCGCACGTAGGAGACCATGCGCCCGTCCGGGCTGAACGTCTCGCCGACCTCTTCGTCGGGGTTATTCGTCAGACGCCACGCGCGGTCGCTGCCGAACTCGTAATAAAAGAGATCGTTGGCATGGTTGAGAAGCGCGCCGTTCTGCGCCGGGTTCAACTGGTAGGTGGTGCGGTTGGCGAGGCGTCGCGCCTCGTCGCTCGACATGCCGGGAAGCGCGCCGAGCGCGGCCTCCATCTTCGCGGCATCGAAGAACGCCGACGAGTCGCCCGTCAGGGCGTTGACGCGGAGAAGGCGCGGCGTGCCCGGCTTTGACGGGTCGCCCGCGACCAGATAAGTTCTGCCGTCCTTGAGCCAGCGCGGGGCGGGCGTCGAGCCGCTGAAGTTGACGCGCTTGACCGGATCGTAGAGGTCTTCGATGGTCAGCATCTTCTCCTGCGCGAGCGCGTGGGAGGAAAAGCTGAGAAGAATAAAAGCGAGTGTGAAAAGTGTCAGACGATTACGCACAGTGGAATTCTCCTGCTAGTTAAGTTGAACGCGGCGTTGTTTTTTTTACTCTAACCGGATCGGACTCACACTTGGCCGCGCGCGAGTGTTCCGGCATCACTCTGAAAGTTCGTGGAGGATGGACGATTTACTTTGGACGCTTGAAGCATTCAGCCAAAATCAACCGCGCCTGTCAAGAGGAGTCTCGTTTGTTACGCAGCGCGGGCGCAGACTGTTTCAGCCGTCGCCGCCCTGTTTCCCTGCTGCGCGACGCCCCGCGCTTCGCCGCGAGCGCGTCGCTTGACAGTCGCAGCCGGACGGGCGTATAAGCGCGTTTGAGAAAAGGCGTGGTGAGTTAAGGCGACTTGCGGCCACGTAAAATAAACAGCTAAACAGCACGGCTCTTCCAGCGAAGCGCCACCTACTTCGAGACGCTTTTTTTGAAGTCCCGCGTTGTTTGGCGCGGGACTTTTATTTTGTCCGTCGTCCGCAGTCAGTTGCCCATTGTTTTGCGGCTCTCAAAGCGAGCCGCTCACGACCGGGGCGAACAACTGGCGAAGACCGGCGGACAACGGACAGCTTCTCTATGGAAAACTTTCGCGACATACTTTCGAGCGATCAAATCATGGTGTTTGACGGCGCGATGGGCACGATGCTCTACGCGAAGGGCATCTACATCAATCGCTCCTACGACGAGTTGAACCTGACGAACCCAGACCTCGTGCGCGAGGTGCATCAGGAATATGTGCGCGCGGGCGCGGACGTGCTGGAGACGAACACCTTCGGCGCGACGGCGCACAACTTACAGCAGTACGGGCTGGAAGCCAGCCTGCGCGAGATCAACATCACGGCGGCGCGGCTGGCGCGCGAGGCCGCCTGCGAACGCTGCTACGTCGGGGGCGCAATCGGCCCCCTCGGCCTGCGTATCGAACCTTACGGCCCCACCTCTTTCGACGAGGCGAAGGAGATGTTCAAGCAACAGGTCGCCGCGCTGCTGGAAGGCGGCGTCGATCTCTTCATCCTCGAAACGTTCTCCGACATCTCCGAGATACGTCAGGCTCTACGCGCCGTGCGCGAACTCTGCGACCTGCCCGTCATCGCGCAGATGACGATCCTTGCCGACGGCAACACGTCTTACGGCACGACGCCCGAAGTTTTCACCACGCGCCTCGACGAATGGGGCGCGGACGTGATCGGCCTCAACTGCGGCGTCGGCCCCGCCGATGTGCTCACGGCCATCGAGAAGATGCGCGCCGTTACGGACAAGAAACTATCCGCGCAGCCGAACGCCGGACTTCCGCGCGACGTGCAGGGGCGGCAGTTCTACATGTGCTCGCCGGAGTACATGGCGAAGTACGCGAAGCGTCTCATTCAGGCGGGCGTGAAGGTCATCGGCGGCTGCTGCGGCACGACACCCGCGCACGTCAAACTCATCTCCGACGCCGCGCGCGCCGTCTCGCCGCGCAAGCAGCGCGTCGCGGCGAAACCCGCGCAGCCCGCCCGCGTCGAGGAATTGCAGCCCGCGGACATACAGGTCGTGCCGCTTGCGGAGCGTTCCAACTGGGCGCGGCGAATCGCCAACGGCGAGTTTGTCACGACCGTGGAAGTGCTGCCGCCGAAAGGCTGCGATGCCGCGAAGACGCTCGATCAAATTCGACTGCTCAAGGCCGCCGGGGTCAACGCCGTCAACATCCCCGACGGGCCGCGCGCGCAGACGCGCATGAGCGCGCAGGCCACCGCGCTCCTCGTCGAACGCGAGATCGGCCTCGAAGCCGTGCTCCACTATTGTTGCCGCGACCGCAACCTGCTCGGCATGATGTCAGACCTGCTCGGCGCAGCCGCGCTCGGTCTCCATAACCTTCTTTTGATCACCGGCGACCCGCCGAAGATGGGGCCTTACCCGGACGCCACCGCCGTCTTCGACATTGACTCCATCGGCCTGACCAACATGGTCAACAAGCTCAACCACGGCCTCGACCTCGGCAACAATCCCATCGGCTGCCCGACCTCTTTCTGCATCGGCGTTGGCGTCAACCCCGGCGCGATTAATCTCGACGAAGAGATCAAGCGTTTCGAGTACAAGGTCGAGGCGGGCGCGGAGTATGCCATCACGCAGCCCGTCTTCGACGTGGGGCAGCTACGCGACTTCCTCAAATTGATCGAGCACGTGCGCATCCCCGTCATCGCCGGTATCTGGCCGCTCGTCTCTTATCGCAACGCCGAGTTTCTACACAACGAAGTGCCCGGCGTGCGCGTCACGCCCGCGATCATGGAACGCATGCGCCGCGCCTCCGACATCGGCAAGGAAGCCGCACGCGACGAGGGCTTGCAGATCGCGCGCGAATCCCTGCTCGAAGTGCGCGATCTGATTCAGGGAGTGCAGGTTTCCGCCCCCTTCAACAACGTCCGTTACGCGCTCGAAGTGTTCGAGGCGTTGCCGGAGTTCGGCGCGCAAAGAGAGGCGACGACGACCGCCGCCGGTTAAACGCTGCAACATTTTTGTCAGCAACTTTTGCTTGTATTTTTCCCGCAGGACTGTAGAATGCCGCGCGTCAGGTTCAGGAGACCCGCGCGCGGCGCGTCACCTCAGGGCAGCAATTTTTTAACTCGCCGCGCGAATTAAACGCAGCAGCGCAACCCTCTACGCGCCTGTTGCCGGATCGTTCGACCCACAGACTCACGCCCCGTTAAAACCTGCATCTTCACCGGCTCGCCCGGCGGCCTCCCCGTCTGCGCGCTCCGGCAGGAGCACGACCTTGAACACTCACGCAAGGCGACTCTTCGCCTCTCTCCTCGCCGCGCTCGCCTTCTGCCTGTGGGTCGCCGTCGTGCGCTCGCAGAACAACAACGTGCGCCGTCTCACTGCGACGCCCGAACAAGTTCTCAACCTCAACCCCACCATCAGCGGCGACGGGCATCGCATCGCCTTTGAATCATCCGCCGCCGCGAGCGGCGCAACCAGCCGTGCGGGCTTTCACACCCTGCGCCTCGACCTGCGGGAAGAGCGCGCCGTGTTCACGGAGGTGGCGGCATCACGCGCGCCCTCCCCGGCCATGTCGCGCGACGGCTCGCGCCTCGCGTTTGCTAGCCGCGAAAACCTCACGGGCGAAAATGCCGACGCCAATCCTGAGATATTTTTATACGCCGACGAGAGGCTGCAACAAATCACCCACACCTCGCCCCGCGATCCGGCACAGCCCACTGACGACGGAAATTTCCAGCCCTCTATCTCCGACGACGGCCAACTGATCGCCTTCGCTTCCAACCGCGACCTCACAGGCGCAAACCCTGACACGAACCTCGAAATATTTCTCTTCGACGCCACAACGCGCATCACCACACAACTCACCGACACGACCGGCGCGACCCGCTCAAGCGACGCCAAGATTAGCGGCGACGGCGCGCGCGTCGCCTTCATACGCGATGTTCAGCCGACGGGCGACGAGTCTTCACCGCCGCGCGATTTGATGTTGTTTGAACGCGCCGATGGTTCGGCGCGCGTTATCGCTCCCGCCGTGGAAGAATTGTCTCTGACCTATGGCCGCGCGATCAGCACAGACGGGCGGCGCGTAGTGTATTCGGCGCAGACGGCGGCGCGGACGACGCAGGTATTTCTCTACGACGGGCGTAACGAGCAAATCCGTCAACTGACCGCTCTCGGCTCGCGCGCCGCAGACGTTCCGCTCCACCCGACCATCAGCGGCGACGGCGCGCGCGTCGCATTCGCCACGCGACGCAACGTCTCCGGCGGCAACGCTGATGCGAGCGTCGAGTTATACTTTTACGATCTTCCTCTCAACAGATTTACACGCATCACCAATGCGCCCTCCGGCGCAAACGCCGAAGTCGTGTCATCTCTCAACGAAGACGGGTCGCTCGTCGCGTTCAACTTCCCGCGCGTGCTCGACGAAACGGTCTCCGCAAGCGAGTTCGCCAACAACTCCGAGATTTATCTGGCGACCCTCGACACGCGCGCCCCTTTCTCCAACGATTTGCAAGTGCTGCACGGCGCGTCATTCGGCAAAGAGCCCGCCGTCGTGAAGGCCATCGCGCCCGGTCAAATTGCGATTGTGAAAGGCGTCAATCTCGCCCTCAACGCCGCCCGCGCGCGGCCTCTGGCCGACGGCGCATTTCCGCAAACGCTCGGCGGCGCGTCGCTCACGGTGAACGGGCGGCGCGCGCAACTTTTTTACGCCTCGCCCACGCAGATCAACTTTCAAGTTCCCGCCGAAACCGAAACGGGCGCGGCGCAAATCGTGGTACGCAATCACGACGGACATGAGTCGCGCGCATCCATCACGGTGCTTCGTGCCGCGCCCGGCGTCTTTACCGAGGGCGGCGACGGCAGCGGCGCGGCCATCGCGCTCGACGCGCAGACATTCCTGCGCAGCCCTTTCGATCCGGCTGACGCGGCAAACCGCCCGCGACGCCTGATCATCTTCTCGACCGGCGTGCGCCACGCCGCGACCGTCGGCATCACCGTCGGCGGGCGTGAGTTGACTGTCGAAAACGTTTTGCCTTCGCCCGGCCTGCCCGGTCTGGACGAGGTTCACGTTGTACTGTCGCGTTCGCTCGCCGGGGCGGGCATTGTTCCGCTCATCCTGCACGCCGACGGGCGTGAGAGTAATCCTGCAAGCATCAATTTCACCGGCACGCGTCGCGCCGCGAGTATTGAGCTTGAGCCTGCGTCGGTTGCCGCAGGCGTCGGGCGGTCTGTGCGTTTCGCGGCTTTGGTGCGAGATGCCGACGGCGTCGAGATCACGAACGCGCCCGTCACTTTTCATTCATCTGATGAGAGCATCGCCAGCATAGACACGAGTGGCCTTGCGCGCGGAGTTCAGCCCGGGACGGCGACGATCACGGCCACCTCCGGCGAAGTCTCCGCGACGGCGCGCGTGACGATCTTCCCGCTCGCGCTCGTCCTCAACGAAATTCTCGCAGACCCGCCCGACGGCGCGGCGGGCGATGCCAACCGTGACGGCACACGCAGCGCGGCGCAGGATGAGTTCATCGAACTCGTCAATGCCTCGACGGTTGATCTGAATATCGGCGGCTATCAACTCACGACTCGCGGCGGCAGCGGCGCGGACACCGTGCGCCACACCTTTGCGCCGGACACCATGATCGCGCCCGGCACGGCAATCGTCGTGTTCGGCGGCGCACGAGCCGACACGTTCGACGCCACACATCCGGCGTTCGCCGGGGCGCAAGTCCTGAACGCCTCGACCGGCGGATTGTCTCTGACAAACGGCAGCAGCGTCGTCAAACTCCTCGACCCGGCAGGCGCGCTCGTCGAACAGTTGGCTTACGGCGGCGCGGGCGAACCTGACGCCGACCGTAACCAATCGCTCACCCGCGCGCCTGACATCACGGGCGATTTCACGGCTCACGAAACCGCGCCCGCGAGCGTCGGACGTTCGTTCTCGCCGGGCACGCGCGTTGATGCCGCGCCCTTTCTCAATACCGTCCCTATCGCACGCATCGAAGTCGCGCCCACGTCGGCAAGCGTCGAACTCGGAACGCAACAACAGTTCACGGCGCGCGCCTTCGATGCTGCCGGGGTTATGCTTCAAGGAGTCGTCTTTCGCTGGCAATCTACAGACACGACGGTGGCGACGATTGACGGCAATGGCCTCGCGCGCACCGTGGCGGCGGGCGAGACGCAGATCGTGGCTGCTGCACGCGGCGTTCAATCAACGCCCGCGCCGCTCAAAGTGCTCGCGCCGCAACCGAAAATTTCGCGCGTGGAAGTTGTTCCCCGCACCGGCTCGATCAATCGCGGAGGCACGCTTCAATTCAGCGCACAGGCGTTCGACCGCGACGGGCATCTCGTCAGCGACACCGATTTTTCGTGGTCTTCCGGCAATGCTTCAATCGCTGTGATTGACTCCGCAGGACTGGCGCGCGGGGTCGGCGTCGGCACGGCGACGATTGCGGCTTCAACCTCCGACGGTGCGGGCGGCATGGTCATGGGTCAGGCGTCGCTCGAAGTACGCGTCCCCATCGTCCTCAACGAAATACTCGCCGACGTGCCGCCTGACGATCCGGCAACGCAAGCCGTCGAAGGCGACGCCAACCGCGACGGCGTGCGCAGTTCGGACGACGACGAGTTCGTCGAGATTCTGAACTTTTCACCTTCGTCGGTGGACATCTCCGGCATTATCGTCGCCGACACGACCGCGAGGCGTTTCACCTTCCCCGCCGGCACGATTCTCGCAGCCGGAAGCCCGCTCGTCCTCTTCGGAGGCGGCGCGCCGCCGCGCAGCGATCCCGCCTTTGGTGACTCAACTATCTTCAACGCCGCATCACTCGGTCTGAACGACGCGGGCGACGCGGTCTCGCTCAAACTCACGGTCGGAGGCGTAGAGGTTACGATTGCGTCTCAAGGCTACGGCACGGCTGCGGCGGGCGCGCCGCCCGCACCCGGCAATCAATCTCTGGCGCGCTCGCCCGAAGCCGCACTGGATTCGACGGGCGGCAACTTCATCGCCCACACGCTCTCGATGAATGCGGCCACACGTCCCTATTCGCCGGGCACGCGCGCCGACGGCACGCCGTTCAATTCGCCGCCGCTCACGCGCATCGCCGTTGACCCGGCGACCGTCACGGTTGAGATCGGCGCGACGCAAATTTTCTGCGCGCGTGCTTATACGACGCTCGACGGCGTCGAACGCGAAGTGTCTAACGTCTCCTTCATCTGGGATGCGAGCGAGGCGGGCTTGGCTGCGGTCGCGCCCGCGAGCGGAACGGAAACGACGGCGCACGCCGCGTCTGCCGGAAGCGTTCTGATTCGCGCCCGCGCGGGCGGGCTTGAAGCGGCGGCAACTCTGACGATCAATCCCCCGCCGCCCGTCATCACGCGCCTCCGCCTGTCTCCCGATGCCGCGACGATCAACGTCGGCGACGCGCAGCAATTCACGGCTCAGGCTTTCGATCAATACGACCAGCCGTTTCCCGTCTCTTCAATCAGCTTCAATTCGGACGCAGCCGGAGTGGCGCAGATTGATTCCGTTAATCAAAGTCCGGGGAGCGGCGAGGCGCGCGCGATTGTCAAAGGACGCGCCAGCGGCACGGCGCATATCACCGCTTCCGCCAACGGCGGCGGGCGCAGCGTGTCGAGCAACCCGGCGACCCTTACGGTCAACCCGCTGCCGCCGAGCATCGCGCGGATCGAGATCGCGCCGCAGTCCGCCACTATCGGCGCGGGCGCGACGCAGCAGTTCAGCGC